>JANMVK010000287.1:0-7135 GCA_031392725.1 Pseudobdellovibrionaceae bacterium | reverse complement strand
TCGAAATTGTGAGAAATTAAATTTATCATTTTGTCCCACGCGCACTTGGATTCTATAGGCCACCGGCTTGTCTAATTTTCCGTCGAAAGTCTGCGCAACCAGAGTGGAAATGGGTTGATTTTCAAGAATGGTTTCACACCCAGGGGCACCCCCGCCGCCATTTTCACCCCCAAGGCCACCCTTCCGTATGTCCGCTAAAGCCATCAGCGAAGTCCAAAAAACGAACCACAAAATCAGGATTTTCGCGTGGGGATAAACACAATATCTTGCAACCATTGAGGTAACGAAAAAAGCAAAGCTTGTGCCGCCCCACTGTCTAAAATTTTGCCGCCAGGCCCGGTTCTGACAACGTGACTGACACAACTGTAAAAAAGAATCGCCCAGGCTTCTCAACTGCCAACAGTTGCTTCTGACGGCCTGGATTTACGTTTGCAATGCTCAACTGCAACACAAGGAGCGTGTTTTATGACGAGGAAAATAGTTTATATTTTTGCTGTGCTAATGATCCTCACTGCCTGTGCGGCCGTGTTCTCTGCCTCCGCCTTCGCCAAGACGGCGCCGTCGCGGATTGTACTAACCTCCAATGAGGGAATTTACCAAATTCCCAATTATAAAGACACCCGCTGGCACGCTCTGATCCGCCTGTCATCGGAATCCGTTCAAGGGGCCTGTTATCACGGGACCGCCGCCGATGTGATTGATCTGCTCGACAGTATGGTGATGTTCACCGGCGCGAAAGTTATGGATTATCAGCGCTCAAGGGAAAAAAATGGCCGCAAGGATGTGGTCGTCGTCAAAATGCTGGTGAAAAATACGCGCCATAAAGTGCAGCTGACGGAAATGGCCATTTTGCCCTGCCGTTAAGGGCGAATTCGTGGATGGGCTCTGCAACATTCGCGAGATGGGACCGGGATTTCCCGTGTGACCGGGCACAAAGTTTTGAATCGCTACAAGCAAGAGGGGTTGCTGGCGCCAACCGACCGATCGAGTCGGCCGTGGAAATTGGCGAATCAAACTCCAGTTGCAATAGAACAGGCTATCTTAGAGGTAAAGAAAAAATACCCGGCATGGGGCGCCCCCAAAATATTGGCATATGGTCTCGGCTTGTACAGCAAGGACGGATGAATTTCGCGCCACACGAATCAGCTAACCGCAGCCAAAAACTCCGCGTCACAACATTTTTAATTTGACGGAAATTTTGCATGCGCAGCCCGAGCGTCAGTAAATAGAAAATGAATTTTTAAAATAAATACCATTTTTGCAATTTACATTCGCGTATGAGTGTTATACGAAGTTTAAAGTCTCGTCTAATATTTGCCTCGGATCTCAAGCGAATTTTTTTAAAAAGCTCATGCTATGTTGCTTGCTCATAAAGGGGGAAAATATATGATTCATTTAACAGAAGTTCAACAGTCTCTTCATGACGAAGCGGTTGAGGTTTGCAACCGGCGAAGCCGGGACGAAGCATTGCTTATTGAAATATTGCAAAAAATTGATCGCACTAAGCTCTACAAAAAATTTGAACGCTCGGAAGATCAAGTGCAACTGACTACCATCTTGTCGAGAGAAGACTTTGAGAATCTCAACCGTTCGGAAGCTTTGGCAGCTCAGAAAGGCAAAAAATTTTCGGGGCGCGGCGAAGTGGTGGGCTTGTCATTGACGGAGTATGTGGAACGGCATGATCCGGTGAAAAAGGCGGCCCGTGCATTAAAGAAAAAGTTGAAAGCCGGGTTGGCGGTGAAGAAGACGATTGAAACCAACCTGGGGAAAAATGGCGCACAACAACTCTGGATAAACAGAGTTTCGGAAAGTAAACGCGTTAAGATCAGGGCTGAAGAAAAACATCCTGTTTTCGCCAGAGATTCGGGGAGGTGCACCCATATTAATATGAAAGGCGAACGCTGTACCAGTGACCGTTACCTTCACATTCATCACATAATTCCGGTTAGCCTCGGCGGCAGCAATAATCCCAACAACCTGACCACTTTATGTTCCGCCCACCATGACCTTGTTCACCTACTCAGTCTGCCAATTGAAAATCAGGTTACTTGGCTGCGTTCTCCACTGGTTGAATACCTATGCTAGTGAAAGATGTGAACTGTCTGTTCAGGGGCGCTGCTGGTGTGTTGGACACACTGGCGGGACCCACTATCGAGGACACACTACTTGTTTTTCTTCTTCTGCTGAAGCTGAAAGATCTCCTCTTCCCATAAGAGCGGCAGATCGCGTTTCAACACATAAATCGTGTTGGTGTCGCGCGCGATGCGCTTTTTAAAATCCTTCAGCGATTCGGTCAGGCCCAGAGCTTTACGCACGGTTTCGGGAGTGGCGACATTGGGTCCCACCGCTTCTTCCTTGACCATGGAAATCTCATAAGTACCGGACAATTCCAGTTCACGCAGAATGACAATCTCCGTGCCTTTTTTGATTCGTTCGCGCGGTCCCGGAAAACCAACGGCGTGTGCCTCTTTAAACATCGTCACATTCCAGGCCACGGCCGGCGCGCCTTGTCCGGTGGCATTGGTGGGAATTCCCGGAGTGCCCGGATCCACTTGGCAACTTCCTGGCGTGGGCGGTCGGCAGCCTTGCGCCATTTGTTGTGGCGTCCAATAGTTGTAAACCAAAGCGCCCTCACCCAAAGAGTTTTTGACGGCATTAAAAGCGTCATAGCCCACGCCGGCGCAACCCCAAGTGCTGGACGTTCCCGGAGCGCGGCTGGCGTGAATTAAAATTCCGCGGCCAACACTGCCCTGCCCTTGTAAACCGACCATTTTCAAACTGTTGCCGGGATTAAATTTTCCGCTGCCGTGGTGCACGGCCGTAAGGTGAAAACCGGCGGGACTCAAATGGCTGTTGGCGGTGCTGCACGCCACTTGCGCGCCACCGGCGCCGTTGCCGAAGGCCACCATGGTTTTACCTAAACACTTTCCCGCGAGATCGAAAATGTACATGTACGCGGGCCGGGTCGAATAGTCATTCACGGCAATTTTCTGCTGCTCCCCGCGCTGGGCGACGGGGCACGAGGCGCGGTAGGTTTTGGCTTCGTTGTACGCCGTCTCCGCTGATGGGGAGGCCTTGTCACATTTCTCCATCACACCGGGGCCGAAATATTCTCCATTAGAGCCGGCGCCACCGTTATAGAACTCGCCCCGATTGAGGAGCTTGTTCAGCATCTCATTCCATTTTTCCTTCGCCGTGCTGCTGCCGTAACTGGGAGGCGGCTGCCCCGGTTGCTGGGGCGCCTGTTGCGCTCCGGTGAGGGGCGCCGGCGTAGCGTCGAGTAGCGGCGGTTTAGCGAAGGGATTGAGGCCAGCCCCTGGAGGCGCGCCCACCACCTGCGGTTTAAAATTGCTGCCTTGAGCGTGCGCGGAGATCGACATGAGTATTAAGAGAATGATCATGGTTTATTATAGAGGTGAAGATGAAGGCGTCTCAATCTAAGACAATAGATTGTCTCATTTTGAGACGGCCTTAAGGCCAGCTCTCACTGAAGATCTTCAAAACCGATGGTGAGCGTGTCGCTTACACCCACGGTCTTGGGATAAAAGATGGAGTTAGTGGTCAACGGAATTGCCGCGTTGGGCGTGAGTGGCAAAACCGCCGGGCGAACTGCGATGGCGGCCACGACCGGAGTCGGTTTGCCAACCGCATTCCACAAGATTGACTGACTCAAATCTTCATCGCCCATGCCGACGGCCGCGGGCGCTTTAATATACAAATGCAATCCGACCACGCTCACGGTCGCCGTGTTGCCAAATATTTTCGGGCGACTGAATCTATATTGCGTGCCGGCCGCATTGGCCAATCGAACTTCAATTTCCAGCAGCGCATTGGCGACTTTGACATTACCAAATAAGGGACTCAGCGTATTGAGGTTGAACCGGATCAGCGTCGGCTGAGCGGCATTGAAAGCGGCAATAGTCGCGGGAAGCGGAATGCTCACCGATACGTGTTTAGGTGGGATGGCTTCAGGTGGGGGCGTTACGCCGGGACCTCCGGCAAGCTCAGCCGTGGCCCACGTCGCCAGCAATGTTTGAACCGTCGCGGTGTTCGACGGATTCGAACAGGGCGTATCGCTGCAATGGCCGTTGCCGGCGTAGATAGCGAAGATCGAAGCATTGGGATTGGAAAAATCAATTAAAGGTTTGGTGCTGCCGATTTCGGTGCCGCGCGCTTGAGCATAGGCTTCCGCAAGGTCAGCCGCGCCAAATTTTGGAGTTATGAGGGAGGCATGGCACTTCACACAATTTTGTGTTTTAGCGAAAGCATAAAAGGTGTCGCGGAACGCGGCTTGAGCGGCTGTCGACGCGCTCTGCTGACCACCAGAAGAAGACTTGCCGGTGCCATCGTGCGTTGCGGTTCCGCAACCCACTACGCTAATCAACAATGAGAACCACACGAGATGTTTCATAGTCCTTCTACCCCAAAAAATTCAAACGACCCACACACGTGAAACCTAATGACTAGATTAGATTAATATTGCAGTTCCCTTTAAGCCCGCCGCTTTCACTTTTGCCAACGCTGCCGGAGGAATCACACCGTTGCCGATCCAGGCGAGCGCCGACAGGTAAAGTCCTGCTATCGCCTCGCGGCTGGAACCAACATTGGGATCAATCCGTGCATTGCCGGTCGTGCTAGTGACCGTGCCCGTGAATCTTCCTTGCGGAGGAGCACCGGCTGGGTTGAAGAACAACATAAGTCCGGCGTTGTAAGATCCGCCGGCATCGCCCGAGGCGATTGACGTTTGTAAGTTGGCGTTGTTCACACCATTGACGGTGAAGTTCGTAGTCTGAACTCCGTCCGCGATTGCAAAACCGTTAGAAGTCATAATCATCGAGCCGCGCGTTTGAGCCGCATCGCAAGCCGCTAAGAACATCACGATGGCGCGTGCTTCTTCGATTTGCTTAGGACCAATTGAACCCTGTGGATCTTGACCGTGATAATCGCGGCCACCGAGCTGCATAATTACGCCGCCGGCAACACCCATCGCGGATTGGTAATAGGCTGCGAGCAACGCTTGCTCTTTCGCCGCCAATTGCGCGACTGTAGTTTTGGCCGTGAGGGCCGGAATGTTAGCAGGATTAAATAACTGCGCGCCGTAGTTGGGATCAGCCAAAGCCGAGTTTCCGAAGAACCCGCAACCAGCGGATGTCATCAACTGTTGCGAACCTTTGCGCTGTTGATTGGCGAAAACTTCGCCCATGGCATCAGCGAGGGAGTTCGCGGCTTCGGAAGAAGCCGTGAGAGCTCCGGAGTTAATTAAGCCCGCAGCGGCAGGAGTTAAACTAAAAGTATTGGCAAAGCTGGCGGTAGTTAAATTTCCATTCGCGCTAGCCGAAGGCAGGCCGTTGGCCCATGTAGCCAAGGCGGTGTTGACGCCGACTTTCAAATCTTTGCCCATGGATGAAACTTTATAGGGACTGACTCCACCAGAGAGGCCGGTGTTTTCGCCCGCGCCGTCATCTTGGTTGAACGGGCCCAAGTGGGCTCCGCCGCTGACTTTAGACAGCACATTTGTGCGCCAAGCCGCGGGACCACCCGGATATCCGGGAGGACCTTGCAAGATCGTGAAACCAAAAGGACTCACACCGTCGATTACAAAATTCGGACCGAGACGAATCAAGTTGGCTTGTCCGCTGATTCCGTAGTTCGCGGCCATGCCAGCATTCATCACATCGGCTTGCGCGTCGCTGATCCAGCGTGCGCTAATGGTTGAGCCGCCTTCAGCGTAAATCTGAGCGATGGCGCCGGGTGCGCGAACCGGAGCCGGACAAACCGGAGTTTCCGCATGCGCAATGGCCCGGGTGATCGTCTCAGGCAAAAACAGCGAGAGTGATCCGGTCAATATAGTTTGTTGCAGGAGTTCACGCCGCGAGAGTTGGTGCCTCGGCTTGTCATTGCCGTTCTTACAAAACTCCGCAAAATCTTTCCAGTTTTTCTTTACTTTGATTAACATGCGCTATCCCCCAAGCAAATCCGTTTGGTCTTCATATTAAAATCCCATCATGCTAGATCCGGCCGTGTTGGCCGCGATACATACTGCCATAAAGGCGATTGTCGAGTTGTTACCGGCTACGGCTCCAACTTTAGTCACTAAGGCTTGAAACGCGGCCGTTACTTTCGGAGCGGCAGAGCTGGTTGAAGCCAGGCCCGCTACGTGTGCATCAAGCATTCTCACGCCGGCTGCGACCAGATTCGCACTTTGTGCGGCAACGGCGACACCTTTAGTGACGCCATATTGCGACTGCATCAAACCCGGAGTGCCCGTGGTTAAATCTGAGCAAGCGCCGTAGGCCAGCAATTGAACTTGGTCAAAACCCGTGGCCTTCATCGGGTCAGTCACTTTCGGAAGATTAGATCGCACGACCACCAAGGTGCGCGCGAAGTTGCCGGCTAAAGGATTTACGTTATTATTCATCCCGTTCTTTAAGCGAGCGATCACCGCATCCGCAGTCGGACCGGTCAATGAACCATTGCCGGGAACATTGGCGCCGTTACCTGCGCCGGAGTTCGCTCCGCCGATCAAGTCGCCGCCGGTTGTGTCACTGCCGTCACCGAGGCCGCCGGCGTTATTGCTGTCGCCGGAAGAGTTGTTCACGCCTTTGCCAATCATCCCGCCGCACGCGGTGAGAGCGACTATGGCTAACGGTATCAGCACCAATTTTAAATATTTCATGTTCGTATTCATGCTCGCCCCTCTCATAAGCAACTCTTGTGGCTCGCCACCATGGCGACGATTGTTCTAACGTCATCCGAGCCTCTGGGGGTCGCGTTCGGATTTGCAGCGGCCGCGATTCTTGCGACGTCCGCAGGGCTCAACATGCCCAGCGGGCAAATCTCATTCACGATCCGTTTAACAAGAAATCCATACACAATTCCGGCTCTACCAATGGCTTGGCCGAGTTCGTTCAGGCCTTGGCCCGAAGTCGGTCCGGTCCAACCCATTGTGTTCAATACACCGGTCGGTCCCCAAGTCACACCCACATTCCAGGCTTGAGTGGTTCCCACTCCCGCACTGTCCGGGTTACAAACCGTGTTCGGTGCCGCAATCAAGTTACAAGTGTTGGTCGCCGCGCGCTTAGGCGCATCGGAACCGAGTGACTTCATGGTCGCGACGGTCGGCGCGGCTATATAT
>JANMVK010000228.1:0-5826 GCA_031392725.1 Pseudobdellovibrionaceae bacterium | reverse complement strand
GTCACAAAGCCGGCGGTGCCGTAAATCAGATTTCGTTTTTCGCAGGAGTGCAGGTCATTGGCGCCTTGGGGACAAACACATTTAAAGCCCTGGCCTTTGTCGTACTTCAGTTCCACCGGAAGCGAAGGCGGCTCCGTGCTCCACACCGTGGGAATTCCAAAGTTTTTGTCATTAGGAAAATCATATTTGGTACGGAGAACTTTGCGCACTTGGTGTAACAAAGGATCCCCGTGAGTCTCCGCCAGGTCACAAATTTTAGTTTGCAGAGGATCCATGCGCCCGCCCGAGCCGCCGGCGGAAATAATCGGAATCGCGCGCGCGCGGCAGGTGGCGAGCAAATGGCATTTGGCGGTGATGTTGTCGATGGCGTCGACCACGTAATCGGGTTTGCGGTCGAGCAACGCTGTGGAACTTTCGAAATTATAAAACTGGGTGAGGCCTTCAACTTCGGCGTTAGGATTAATTTTCTGCATGCGTTCCGCAAGAACGACAGCTTTCTTTTTTCCGATCAGGCCGCTAAGCGTGTGCAACTGGCGGTTGGCGTTGGTGATGCAAATGTCGTCAAAATCCACCAAGGTGAGGCGGCCAATTCCTGAGCGCGCCAGGCTTTCCGCGGCCCACGATCCCACGCCGCCCAAGCCAATCACCATCACATGGGTGTTAAATAATTTTTCCATCTTGGCGTCGCCAATTAGGCGGCCGATTCGGTCAAAGCGGCGGTGCAACGTGTATTCGTCGGAAGGCGGAGGACTATGTTCTAACATGCGGTTTGTTTAGACCGGGATGCCCGTGATGTCAGCGAGATTTTGCCGGGTCTTCTCCACAATCTTCTCCACAGGCTCACCCCTGATTTCAGCGATTTTGCGAGCCACCAGCCAAATTGTTGAGGAATCATGAGTAGTTTGGCCGGGCGGAGGCTGATCAGGGGCATCAGACTCGATCAAAAGCCGATCCAGCGGCGCCTTACGGACCGCCTCCCTTAAGGGCTCGGCCAGTTCATGCAACAACCCCGCGCCGATGGAAAGATGCAGGCCGAAATCGAGGTAGCGCTCAGCAACCTTTGGAGAAGAGTTAAACGCGTGGACCATACCCTTGAGCGGTTTAAAACCTTCCAGAGTTTTTAGCGCATGATCGTGAGCGCGCACGATATGCAACACCACAGGCTTGTTCAGCTCCTGCGCCAGCTCCAACTGCTCAGACAACCATTTCTTCTGATGCTTAAGTCCCTGAGCCGAATAATGCGTACGAAGATCCAATCCCATTTCGCCGGCCGCGGTCGCGCCAGGCAATAAAGTCTTTAATGCGGCAAACGCAATCTGCAAAGTCTTCTCATCCGTCTTAGCAACAAAATACGGATGCAACCCAAGGCAGGTGAAAAAGGTGCCTGGCAACTGATTCTTCAGCTCCGCTTGGCGCGCCCAATCTTCGGGGTCCACACCGCCGAGCAGAAATCCGCGGATATTATTTTTGGCCAGGGTCTTTACATAGTCCCCTGCCGTGGGGAAGAGTCTCTGGTCGGATAGATGGCAATGAGCATCGAGTGTCCACATGCCAAGACTATAAAGGACAGAGTGGCAAAATCCAACCGTTGAAGACGCTTCAAAACGGTGAAATGATCAATTAATATGGATTTTTAGTGATTTTGTAACCTTAGCCCCCGGGTTGGCGTATTCATTTATGAGATGGACGAAAACAACAGATGCGGCGCTACGCGAGCTTTTAATCATGGCTTTGGCGGGCGACGACGTCGCTTACCGTTCCTTTTTGGAACAGGTGGCCCACCATCTTCGAGCGTTTCTATTGCGTTCAGACCAGGCGGAGGATTTGGTGCAAGAGGTGCTAATTACGATCCATAAAAAGCGTGATCTTTACCGGACGAATATGCCGGTCATGCCTTGGATTCGCGCCATTGCTAAACACCGGTTGATCGACGGCGTCCGCGCCCGGTCGCGCCGCCCGGAGGTGGTGGAGCTCACCGAAGAGCTGGAGAATGGCGCCGTAGCCGATCATTTAAAAAGTTTAGATGGAATCGACGTCGAGGCCATGCTTTCGTGCTTGGACGAAAAACACCGGGAAATATTAAAATTAGCTAAATTCGAAGAGCTCCCTTATGCCGAAATTGCCAGTCGCTTTGGAATTTCATTGTCGGCGGTGAAAGTGAGCGTATTCCGCTCGCTGAATATTTTAAGGAGAAACCTTGATGGGAAAAAATAATAATTTCCCTCGTGGGCCCGACACGAATCATTTAATCGAGTCTTTGGTGGCCGATCTTCCCAACCGGAGCGAATCGAAAAACTGGACTCTTAGTTACTGGAGCCGTTGGGCCTTGGCGGCCACTGTAATCGGTGGAGTCACTTGGCTGGCCTCATCTCAAGTTCCCGATTTAATCCGGCTGCCCAATGATGTTTGGTCTCCTGGATTTTTGGCGCGCAGCGGGCTGTGGCTGGGCGCGTTTTTTGTGTGCGCCCGAATTAGTTTTTTGTTGGCGATTCCACTGTCCAAGATTAAATTCGCCCGCCATTTCGCCGCTCTTACAGCTGTAGGATTGGCCGTTACAACCGCCGCCCTAGCGGGCACTGACGGGATATTCGCGGAGGTGCCAATTGAACTCGACATGGGCAAGGGTCCCTGCGGATTTTTTATCGCTTTGACGGGAATAATTGCAGGGACTTTTTTGTTGAGAAGCATGCGACGCGCAGCCCCTGAGTCGGCGTCAGTTTCAGGCGCCTGGACCCTCGCCGCAGCCGGGTGCATGAGTTCGTTTTTTATGAACCTGGTGTGCCGGCACGAAAACCCGGCTCACGTCTTAATTTGGCACATGCTCCCAATTTTAATTTTAATCATTTTGGGTACGCAATTGGCCAACAAAATCCTAACGCAAAAATTCTAAGACGTTGTAACTTTTTGGCCGGCCTCAGCGTAGTCCTAAGTATAGGGAGATTAGGGCCATGAACAGCGCGCTTTATTTTGGTAAAGTCCGGCACCAGCGATTTGCGCCCAAGGCTCATAGTTTTACCTATCACCTGCTGTTTTTTTATTTGGACCTGTCCGAGGTCGACGGAATATTCCGCCTGCCTTTCCTATTTTCCCAAAAAGGACCTAGTGTCTTGGCCTTTCGCCGCAAAGATTATCTCGGGGACCCCTCGCAAAGTTTGAGAGCCAGCGTCAGCCAAGTGATTGAGCGCCAATTTAATAAAACTCCCCAAGGCCCAATTCGAATGCTGACTCAGCTCAGTTACTTTGGATTCTGCTTTAATCCCATAACTCTGTACTATTGCTTCGATGCCCAAGACCAACGCGTGGAATTTATTGTGGCGGATGTGACAAACACCCCGTGGCACGAACGCCATGCATATGCCGTCGAATGTGCCGCGGGGCAGCCCCTGGATTTTAAGGTCCAAAAAAAGTTTCACGTTTCACCGTTTATGCCTATGGAACTTTCTTACCGTTGGCGGCTCAGCCCGCCGTCTGAAACTCTGTCGGCCCATATGGAAAATCACGAGGCCGGTCGCGCAGCCGCGATGTTTGATGCGACTTTGAGTTTAAAACGGGCGCCGCTGACACTCCTTGAAATATTTAAGGGCCTCATCAAATTTCCTCTGCTGACGATCAAAGCCTATCCCGCCATTTACTGGCAGGCCCTTCTGCTGATTTTTAAAAGACTGCGCTTTTATCCTCATCCTTCTCAAGGCGGTGAAATGTGAGTGCCTCTCAAACAGTTCCATCGGTCACGCCCGTGCCCTTGCGGGAACGGCTGCTCGAAATTGTGATTGGCTCCATGGAGCGTGGCTGGATTCCGGACTGGACGATACGCCTTGGAATCCGCCGCCTTTGTCGCGTGCGACTAGCGAACTATGTGGCGCAGTCCGCGCAGACCCTGCAGGGCAATGAACAGATTTACCTGGAAGAACTGAGGCGCGCGCCCGTTGCCGTTCACACTAAAAATGCCAATCAACAACATTACGAAGTCCCATCGGAGTTTTTTAACCTGGTGCTTGGACCCAACCGCAAATATAGCTGTGCGTTCTGGGATTCCTCAACCTCAATGCTGGCTCAAGCCGAACAACAGGCCCTCGATGTCACCATGCAGCGGGCGGATCTGGCCGACGGTATGAGGATCCTCGAGCTAGGATGCGGCTGGGGCAGTTTAACTCTCGCCATGGCGGCCAAATTTCCCGGGTCGCAAATCACAGCCGTGTCTAATTCCCGCACACAAAAAATGTATATTGAGGAACAAGCTCGGCAACGGGGCTTGGTCAATATTCAAATTCTAACCCGGGACATTTCCCTGGTTGAGGACATGGCCGGCGAGTTCGGACAATTCGACCGCGCAGTTAGCGTCGAAATGTTTGAGCACTTCCGCAACTACGGCCTGCTGATGGAACGAATCTCAAAATGTTTAAAGGCCGGTGGAAAATTATTTGTCCATATTTTCACACATCGCGAACATTCCTATTTTTTTGATACGGACGGCGAAGACAATTGGATGGGAAAATATTTTTTTACCGGTGGCCAAATGCCATCGCGTTTTCTGCTGCGTTCATTTCAGCAACATCTCTCGTTGACTGAACAGTGGAGTTGGAACGGGGATCACTACGCCAAAACCTCCAATGCGTGGCTGGCTAATCTAGATTCCAACCCCGCCCAGGTCCTGACGGTGCTCAAAGATACGTACGGGGAAGGTCAGTCCAAAATTTGGCTGCAGCGGTGGCGGATCTTTTTTATGGCTTGCGCTGAACTGTTTGCCTACCAGGGTGGTACGCAATGGTTTGTTTCCCATTATTTATTTGAGAAGAGGACCAAATCATGACCCGAACCCATGCCCGAATGTTTTTCTCCGGAATATTTGTCCTAATGGTGGCCGTGACCGTGTGGGCCTCGCTCGAAGAAAGTGTGGCCGCCGGATTCTTTCACGTCATTCAGTTTCGTTGGGGTTGGGCCACGCTGGCCGATGCTTACTGCGGATTCCTGACATTTTATGCTTGGGTCTTAACCCGCGAGAAAACCCTTGTAAGCCGCGCCGCATGGTTCGCGGCCATCTTGATCTTGGGAAACCTTGCGATGTCCGCCTATGTCCTCCTGCAATTGCGCGGCAACCAGCCCCTGTTTGGAGCCCGTGCATGAGCCGGTGGCGCGAGAGCCTTAAAGAAAGATTTCTGACTCCAGTGCGAGCGCAATTACTTAAGGGCGCCGACAGCCGCGGCCTGGCCATCACCTGCGCCATGGGAGTGAGTCTGGGGGCATTTCCCTTGATCGGAACGACCACAGTTCTGTGTTTGATCGCAGGTCTGGCGCTGGGATTAAATCAGCCGGTTTTGCAGACGGTGAATTATTTAATGGCCCCGGTTCAATTGGCGCTGATTCCCGTGTTTGGATTTGCCGGCATGCACCTGGGTTCGCCGCTCAATGTGGATCCCAACCCGGCTACAATTGTTGCTGAATTTCTAAAAAGTCCCTCTGGGTTCTTAGTGGTGTACGGTGAGCTGGGCCTGCGAGCGGTCGCCGTCTGGGGAGTGACCGCTCCCATTGGCGGATTCGTGGTCTATAGGCTTTGTCTCTCAACTTTTCGCCGCTTAGAAAATAGATTGCCGGTGAGCTCATGAACTCTCAGGCGCTGCTGCTTTTTATAATTGCCACTGCACTGCTGACTTCGACTATGTTTCTAGTTTGGCTTTATGCGCGGAAGCTGAACAATTATAGCATTGTGGATATTGCCTGGTCGCTGAGTTTCGCGGCGGCCGTCATTGTCTTCGCCACCGGCGCGAACGGCTGGGTGGGACGCCGGATTTTAATTGCTACAGCCGTCACCATTTGGAGTTTGCGCCT
>JANMVK010000214.1:0-4272 GCA_031392725.1 Pseudobdellovibrionaceae bacterium | reverse complement strand
GGATATTTTGCTCTTGATTTTTAATTTCGTCGAGAATCCGCTTCATATCTTCGGGAGACAAATCTTTGCTCTCGAACGGCTTGGGCTTTTTTTGCTTGTCCTTATCGTCTTGCGGCTGATCGGGTTCACCGGGCTTTTTGTCCTTGCCGTCTTTACTCTCGTCCTTTTTATCTTTGCTCTCGCCCTCGCCGCCGCCGCCACCCTGCCACAGCAGTTCGATGTTGGTTTTCACCTCGACGGAATCGGGATCCATTTCCAGCGCCAGTTGATAAGCCATTAGCGCATCATCGATTCGCTTTAATTTGGCCAGCGTCCCTGCCCAATTGAACAAGGCCTCAAAGCGCAGCGTGGAATCCTTCGGCAACAGCTGCAAAGCCGCGCGGTAACCTTGCTCGGCTTTAGTGAACTCCTCATTTTCCTCAAACACCCGCGCCAAATTCATTTGCAACTCAGGATTGAGCGGATCGTCTTCCATAGCCTTAGTGAACTTCTGATAAGCCTGATAATAATTCTTGCGGTTAAAGCTGCCGATACCCTCGCGGTTGCGGTTATAAGACCGGACCGTAGTCGCCTCCGCCCGAAACACGGACAGCAGAACCAAAATTAACACGCTGATACGCAGAAAGGTGACGGACACCTTTTTGTCCTTTTTAGTCAAGGGGCACCTCGAAGCGGCCGCGCCAGATGCGGCCTTCCGCTTTGCGTTCGCCTAGCAACAGTTCCAGTAGGGCTAGCAGTAGGCCTATGGCTAAAAATCCTTGGTAGTGTTCGTTGTAGTGGCTCACTTCCATGGTGTCGAACTGGGCTTTTTGCAAATTATCGATGCTGGCGCGCAGATTTTTTACGGCGTCGCCGCCGAAGGTGACCTGTTGATAGGTGCCCTTTCCCGCCTCAGCCAAAGCCTTAAGTGCTTCGCCGGTGGATTTTGAAATTACGGTCTGGCCGGATTTATCTTTTTTGTAACCAACCAGATTGCCACGATCGTCGCGCACCGGAATCTGACCGCCGTTTTCGGTGCCAAAACCCAGAGTGAAAATACGAAAGCCCTCGTCAGCAATTTTATTCGCCAAATCCAAGCCGCCTTTTTCATTGTCCTCGCCGTCACTCGCCACCACAATCACGCGAGTCACATTTGGAGTTTCATCGGCGTCCGTGCCACCACGCCGAAGCGCCTGCGAGGCCTCACTTAGCGCTTTTTTAAAGTCAGTTCCTTGAGTCGACACCGCGCTGGGCGAGAGCGATTCGATATACATTTTTAGTGCGCCTTTATCATTGGTCAACGGTGACAATAAAATGGCCGAGCCCGCGAAGGCCACCAATCCCACTTTGTCGCCACCCAGGGAATCAATGAACCTCGACAGTTCCTTTTGCGCCAGCTCAAGCCGCGATGGCCGCACGTCTTCAGCCAGCATGCTGTTGGAAACATCGACTGCCAGTACGATTTCTAAACCCTCGCTCTTAGCCTTCTGCTTACCCTCTCCCGACTGCGGGCGGGCCAAGGCGAAGACAAAAAACAAAAGCGCCAAACACTGCAGCCATAATTTTAATTTGCGCCGGGTCGGCGCCAGCGAACGCAGCAAGTAGCGCGCGATCTTGGGCGCGATCTGCGCCTGTATCACGGCGCGCGTGCGGTTGCCCGTCCACCACAGCAAGAACACCAGCACGGGAATCAGCATCAATAAGTTCAGGGCGGCGCGATCGGCGAAACGAACATCAAACATATCACGGCCCCTTTCTTAAAATGGTGGCGCTCAAAAATACCGCCAGAATATATAAAATCACCGCCCATTGTAAATAGGGCGGAAACAATTCCGCGTAGCGGGTGAATTGCGAGGTCTCGATATTGGTTCTCTCGAGTGAATTAATTTCCTTAAATACGCCCCGTAGGGCATCGCCCGTGGTCGCCCGCCAAAATTTTCCGCCGGTGTCGTTGGCCATTTTGGTCAGCAGCGTCTCGTTTACCGCCGAGTGAATGGGCCGGTAACGCTTCACCTTGCGGCCAAAAACATCTTCCACCATCACCGGCAATTGGGAATCGCCGTCGCGCCCGATGCCGATGGTGTAAATCTTGATGCCAAAGCCCTTGGCGATATCCAACGCGGTCTCGGGATCAATCGTGCCGGAATTGTTTTCCCCGTCGGTCATTAAGATCAGCACGCGGCTCTTGGCCGTGGAATCTTTAATTCGCGCCACGCCATTGGCCAGGCCCACGCCGATGGCGGTGCCCATTTTAATATTCCGCGCGGGCTCGAGCTCGGAAATACTTTTTAACAACAATGGATAATCCAGAGTCATCGGCACGCGCGTGTAACTTTCACCGGCGAACACCACCATGCCGATGCGGTCAGACACGCGGTTCTTCACGAAGTTGGTCATGGTCTGCTTGGCAGACTCCATGCGGTTTTCCGGATCCATATCCTCGATCAGCATGGAATCGGAGATGTCAAACACGATCATGATATCAATGCCCTCGACATTGCGCTTGATCTTAGTATCGGCGCGCTGCGGACGCGCCAGCGCGAGAATGGCCAGCACCAGCGCCCCGACTTTCACGGCGGTCGGCAGCCACGACACGCTCGAGTGGTATCCGCGGTGCACTTTTAAAAATCCGCTCAAATGGGAAAACTGCACGGTGGGCGTGCGGCGCCGCCGGGCAAACCACATCCAATAGGCCAGCACACCGAGAGGAATCACGATAAAAAATGCCCACGGTGAAGCCCAACTGGTCACTTGGAGCCTCCCAAGCGGGCGCTGTCGATTTTTTCCACGGTGTCGAGACTCATGCGGTGAAGCTGCTCCACATCCTTAAACAACATTTGTTTCTGTCCCGCCAGCCGGCCCAGCTCGCGCAGTGTTTTGCGCAACGGCTCCCGCACGCGGTAATAAACTTTGCGGTGGCGCCTTTTTAAATCCCGTACGATTTCGCGGTCGGTCCAATCCAAAGTGGGAATCTCAAACTGGCGCAACACATACAGCCGGAATTCGCGGTTGAGTTCCTGCGAAATGGTATTGAGCTCCTCGATCTGCTTCACATTGTGCAGCTGGCGGCGGATATTGCGCGCGTCCCGGTAAAATTGGTGAAGCGGCGTGAGCGCGGTTTTATGGCGCTGCAACTCAGCCAGCATTTTTGAGCGCTGATTGTAGCGGCGAACCGTGCGCCATACAAAATACCCAATGGCGGCAAGAATGACGAAGACCATAATAATAAACCACAACGGCAGCGACAGGCTCCAGGGACCATAGGGCAGATACGGCTTGGCTTGCTCATTCGGCGG
Organism: Pseudobdellovibrionaceae bacterium; assembly: GCA_031392725.1. Classification (GTDB taxonomy): domain Bacteria; phylum Bdellovibrionota; class Bdellovibrionia; order Bdellovibrionales; family UBA1609; genus JALHOQ01. The sequence continues at coordinate 997 of JANMVK010000214.1, read as the reverse complement.
CAACACCGATTTGACTTCCCACTTGGGCTTTACCATTTCAAAACCGTTTTCGCCTTGCACGAAGCGCACATATTCGGGCGCATGCGAGCCCGGCTTGTAAGCAGTGATCAACAGCTCCGCCGACTTTGGTTCCAGTTTCAAATTTTTTAAAACGTACAAAGTGTAACTGGATTCTTTTTCTTTAAATGTCGCCGTCACCATTCCGTTTTGCCACGGCACCTCGATGTCACCGTGACACTCGGCTTTGAAGAGTGAGCCCACGGTGAGATTATCCAACGGCGCGGCGCTTGCACCATCAGCCGGTTTAAATTCGCAGGTCCACACCGGCAATGAAGGGCCCGGCACGGGCACCGGCAGATTTCCGGCCGCAACGTGCGGCAGACCTTTTGCGTGCGAAGGCGGCGCCTTCGGCGGCGGCGCCGTTAACTTGCCGCCCATTTGGGTTTGCGCGGGATCGCGGCTGGCCTGCGTCACCTTCGGCTCCGGCGTTTGAAAAATGCCAGCAGCGGCGTGACCAAGTCATCATCCGTGCCGATTTGTATGGTGTCGACCTGCGCCCGGCGCAACTCCGACTGGCGGCGCGCGACCAACGCATCCAAATATTTTTTATATTCGCGGCGGAACACCGGCGACGACGTGTCCACGCACACCATCTCGCCGGTCTCGGGATCTTCGAAGTCAACCAGGCCCATGGAAGGCACGTCCATTTCGAGTTTATCCTCAAGCACCACGGCCACGGTGTCGTGCTTTTTACTGATCCGGCGCAACTGCGCCTCAAAATCCTGATCAAGAAAATCGCTGATGACAAACACATGAGCTTTTTTCTTCATCACACTTTGTAAATGGGCAATGGCCGCGGCTAAGTTTGTTTTTCGTGAAGCCGGTTTATGATAATAGAGTTCGCGCAAAATCCGCAAAGCCTGCCCTCGGCCTTTTTTCGGAGGCACATACAACTCAACTTGATCGCTAAACAGCAGCAAACCGACGGCGTCCTTAT
>JANMVK010000188.1:0-1432 GCA_031392725.1 Pseudobdellovibrionaceae bacterium | reverse complement strand
CTAAGGAGTGATCTTTGAAAAAGGTGCGCGTTGGCATCAATGGTTTCGGCCGGATCGGCCGTTTGGTATTCCGTGCGGGCTTTGAACACGTTGAGATCGTGGGCGTAAATGATCTCAGCTCGGTGAGCGCCGCCGCTCATTTGCTAAAATATGACAGCACTCACGGGCGTTACGACAAGACCGTCACTCACGACGAGAAAAATATAATCGTGGATGGCAAAAAAATTCCCATGACCGCCATCAAAAATCCGGCCGAAATTCCCTGGAAACAGTGGGGCGCCGATGTGGTGCTCGAGTGCACGGGCGCTTTTAAAGGCAAAGAAGACTTCATGAAACATATCTCCGGCGGCGCCAAAAAAGTACTGGTGTCATCGCCCGCGGACGGCGTGGACCTCACGGTCGTGTTTGGCATCAACCACAACTCTTACGATCCCTCGAAGCATCAAATTTTAAGTAATGCGTCCTGCACCACCAATTGTCTCGCGCCCGTGGCGAAAGTTTTGCACGAGGCCTTTGGCATTGAACAGGGCTTGATGACGACGATTCACTCTTACACCAATGATCAACCGGTGCTCGATGCCGTTCACAAAGATTTACGCCGCGCCCGCGCGGCCGGCTTAAGCATGATTCCCACCACCACCGGCGCGGCTAAGGCCGTGGGCGTGGTGTTGCCGGAACTCAAGGGCAAAATTGACGGCGTGTCGATTCGCGTGCCGACACCCAATGTGTCGCTGGTGGATTTAGTGTTTCGCTCGACTCGCCCGATGACCATCGACAGCGTCAACGATGCGCTTCGCAAAGCCGCTGAGGGTCCGCTGAAGGGAATTCTCGCTGTTGAAACAGCTCCACTAGTGAGTGCCGATTACAATGGCGACATGCACAGTTCGACCGTGGACACCGCCATCACGATGGTCATGGGCACCAATATGGCCAAAGTATTTTCCTGGTACGACAATGAAATGGGATTTTCCGCCCGCATGATCGACATGGTCCGCTTTATGAATGATAAAGGTTTATAAATGGCATCCAAGACGCTGGATGGAATTAAATCCATCGAAGATTTTCAGCTTGAAGATAAGCGTCTGTTCTTACGTTTGGATTTAAACGTTCCGCTGGATGAAGACGGCGATATCACCGACTACACCCGCATCAACGCGGCCATTCCCACAATTCAATATGCCATCGAAAAAGGCGCCAAGATTGTGCTCGCCTCGCACTTAGGGCGGCCCAAGGGCGCCGGCGACCGCGAGAAATTGTCGCTCGAGCCCGTGGCCACCGCGTTGATGGGCTTTTTGAAAAAAGAAATTATTCTGGTTGAGGAGCCGAGCGGCGAGGCCACGAAACATTTGCTCGCGGGTTTAAAGCCGTCGCAGATGATTATGCTGGAGAACTTGCGCTTTGATCCGGGCGAGGAAAAAAACGACCGGGAATT
>JANMVK010000156.1:0-1548 GCA_031392725.1 Pseudobdellovibrionaceae bacterium | reverse complement strand
GACATAAAGAAAATGAAGTAGCCCTCATTGGAACTGAGGCGCAGATCCTGGAAGTACATCAGCATGCCGCACAGCAGCCCGAGAGACATCAGATAATAACCGAGCGCCACAAAGTCCGACAGCAGCAGCACAAATGCTGCCAGCGCCATCAAGACCGCATAGCCATAATAGAAAACCGTTAAAATCTGGATTGGAATTCCGCGCAGCCAATCGCAATTTTCCATCAGCGACCAGCACATGGGCAGGCCCTGTTGGACGAATTTCAGAGGCAAATCGCCGTCATCCCACCACAAATAAAATTGCAAGATATGGAACAGGGCGAGCAAAGCCCCCAGCGTCTTTAAAGACCCGGACTTTTTGATTTCCCAAATGTTGCCCTTTAGATATTCCATTTTGTGAGTCCCACAATCTTTCAATTCTTGGCATGTAAGTAAACCCGTGACGCTCGCGGACTTGGGACCGCGCGGCGGGCCCAATATCTTACGCGCGGCCTTTGTAATAGCCCATGGTGTACTCAGCGCCTGAGATCAAACTCAGGCCCACGCTGACCCACAGACCGTAGTAACCAATGTCGGCGATGGGAAGTTTAAAAATAGGCTCGTACACTAGTAAAAACGGAATGGCCACCATTTGAAAAGCGGTCTTCCATTTGCCGAAAGGTTTGGCACTGATGACCATATTGTTGGCCGCGGCCACCGAGCGGATGCCGCCGATAAAAATATCGCGCGCGAGAAATAAAAATACCATGATCGGATCCACCCGGCCCATGGCCAGCAGCATGACGATGGCGCTCAACACGAGAATTTTGTCGGCGATCGGGTCCATCAAGCGGCCCATATTGCTTTCCACTTTGTACTTGCGCGCGAAAAAACCGTCGAGCCAATCGGTGAGTGAGGCAATAATGAACAAAACGGCGGCCAGCCAGCCGGCCCAGCTCCAACCCGACATCAACACGGCCAAAATCACCGGCGCAAGCCCAAGACGCGAAAAGGTCAAGACGGTTGGCAGATTGTGTTTCCAGTTGGAAGTCATTTACAATTTATAACAGATGTTTTTGATATTTCTAGCGTTGATTACGCCTTCCCTCGTTGGCTGGTGCGAAGAACCCTTTTGGCGGGCGAAGGAGAAGGTCTATTCGCGCATCCAAAACCGGGAAATTGTGGTTTCGGTACGGGCCGCGCCCCGCACTTCGGGATTGAAGAATCAGCTGTCCATCGCCGGTGGCGGTCAGGTCGATGCGCCTTGCGCTTTTGTGTTTACGGCCTCCAAAGATTTTGAGGCTTTTGCGCGGCAAACCGGCTATGTGGACCGCGCCAAGTATGATCCGGTGACGCAGATTTTAGACGCCCGGCTGGCGGCCTACGGTTTGAAATCCGATATCGCGTTTAAGATGGTGGCAGGCGATTCGGCGATGAGCGGCGCCTACTCGACCAACCCCGACGCGTACTTCATCAACGTGGATCTGATCGGATTCATCGAACCGACGCCGTCGTCCGACTATCCGGCTGCGCTGCTGCAGTTCTTCGCCGATGTCGAGCGCGCCTGGGT
>JANMVK010000143.1:0-1166 GCA_031392725.1 Pseudobdellovibrionaceae bacterium | reverse complement strand
GTGGATGATAAAAGATTTGTGAAGATTTATAAAAATTATTTTTTTTTGTTACCGGCATTTGTTTTTCAATTAAACATTGTTGTGTCACTCACTTGTACTGCATACCATTGTGGATCTTTTTCCACGTGATATGAAAACATTGCCACTCCTGGTGCCAGTGTTTAAGCTAATCTGATTTCTGAAACTTCAGCAAAATGTTTATCGTTAGTATAAAGTGGTAGTTGATAGTGCATTGCTGTTGCTGCTCTCCATATATCATTTTCTGGAATGGGTTTACCTTTATTAAGCAAGGCAGTTTTAATCAAAGCATAATTTTCATGCGCTGCGGCGTCAGGGTCGTTTCGCTGGAAGGTGATGCAACCGGACAGCTGTGCCGCGCCCACCTGTCCGATGGCACAACACTGGACGTGGACGTGGCGGTCGTCGCGCTCGGGACCGTGCGAAACGGCGAATGGCTCGCCGGTTCCGGGTTGGCGAGCGGCATGTGGGGCGTCACGTGCGACGCCGGATGCCGCGCTTTCGACGTCAATGGGCTGGTCACCGATGACGTCTTCGTCGCCGGGGACGTGTCGCGCGCCCCGCAGCCAATGTTCGGCTACGAGTTCCTCGCCGTCGAGCACTGGGGCAACGCGATCTCCCAGGCCGAGATTGCAGCGCACAACATGCTCAGCCGCGAGACCGCACGGTGGCCGCACCTGGCGGTGCCAAAATTCTGGTCCGTCCAGTTCGGCACCGAAATCAAGAGCGTTGGCTTTCCCTCAGCCGCCGATGAGGTCGCCATCATCCAAGGATCGGTCGCCTTGCGGCGGTTCCTGGCGGTTTACGGCTACAAGGGCCGCATCGTGGCTGCGGTGGCCTTCAACCAGAACAAATGGCTTGAATTCTATGAACCGCTGATCGAGCAAGCGGCGTCGTTCCCACCCTCTTTCCACCACGTTGACGAGCCAGCCGATGCCCAGCCCGTACCGGCCAGGTTCCAACCCGTCGCCAGTCCCGTTCAGGACGCGACCGTCGTCGTGACCGGTCACTATCCCAATCAGCGACGCGCCAGATTGACCGATCTCCCCCTCCCCTAATCCGCCGTCCCGGAGACCGACAGTCACCGGCCGCACGACCCAAGGAGCCTTCACCATGACCCAGCCCAGCACCTGGGAGCAGATCCTCGA
>JANMVK010000108.1:0-1614 GCA_031392725.1 Pseudobdellovibrionaceae bacterium | reverse complement strand
GAGCCAATAGAGTTTGGCGCAGAAGGTCGCCGCTTACAAGATTTGACTCAGACTCTTAAGCTTGAATTATGAACAACGCTGAAGAATTTCTCGCAAAGAAGCATTTGTTTCAACTGGGTGACCTACCGACCGAAACGCCGCACCCCAAGACCGTCAATTTATCCGATTGGGCGCAGACGGATTTGGACCGGGCGCTGGCGACGCTGCGCCGGGTGGACCTAGAGGCCCTGGAAAAAATCGCCAAGCTTAAGGGCGAATTGACCAGCCTGTTTCACGCCGTGGCCGACACTCTCGATGGCGGCAAAAAAATCTTTCTCGTGGGCTGCGGCGCCACCGGGCGCTTGTCGCTGTCCCTCGAATATTTATGGCGCAAAAAATATCCCCACTCCGACCAGGTGATTTCTTTAATGGCGGGCGGGGACGTGGCCTTGGTTCACTCGCTCGAAGGCTTTGAAGATTTTCCCGAATACGGAGCGCGCCATTTAATGGAATTGGGTCTTAGTGGCGGGGATTTGGTGATCGGCTCCACCGAGGGCGGCGAAACGCCCTACGTGATCGGCGCCGTGGAGAAAGCCGCGCAGGTTTCCACTCGCAAACCGCTGTTCCTCTATTGCAACACGACCCGGATTTTAATGGAAAAAGTCGAGCGCTCGCGCAAGGTCTTAACGAATTCCAAAATTGATTCCTACTGCCTGGAAACCGGCCCCATGGCCCTCACTGGCAGCACCCGCATGCAAGCCAGCACGGTGCTAATGCTGGTGATCGGGTTGGCCCTGGAATTCCGCCGTGACGTGGACCAAGCCTTCCAACAATTGGATCAATGGATCGAATTTTTGCGTTCAGCGCAGATCGTGCGCCTCAAAGACTTTATTATTAAGGAATCGGAGACGTATCAGAAAGGCGAGCACACCATTTATGCGAGCCAGGATTTCGCCATCACCGTATTCACCGACACCACGGAGCGCGCGCCCACTTTTAACCTGGCGCCGTTTGATAATCCCAAACAGCTGACCGACCGCCATTCGCTGTCCTACATCATGCTGCCAAATACCAATGGTGCGGAAGGAGCCTGGAAGGCTTTGCTGGCGAGACCACCGCGGCCTTTGGAGTGGCCGGAAATTCACACCAAGGCCACCCGAGAATATTTGCTGAGCTTCGATTTTAGCCGCAACGCCATGGATTTCCGCAAAACTATTTTGCCAAATACCAATCATCATGTGTTCAATATCAGCGAGTCCGGCAAAGGTTTGCAATTCACCTTCCGCGGTCTTGAGGAAATTTTCCCGGTGCCGGGAACACTGCCGCTGTTTAATCATCTCACGCTGAAATTATGGATGAATATGCATTCCACTTTGGTGATGGGGCGGATGAACCGTTTCGAGGGCAATTTGATGACTTGGGTGTATCCATCCAATGGTAAATTGATCGACCGGGCCGTGCGCTATTCACAGATTTTAATGCGCCGGACGGGCGGGCCGGAATTCGCGTACGACGACATCGTGCGGGCGCAATTTATGGCGAAGCGGGAGCTGAGTCCCAAAGAATCCATTGTCCACAAAACCATTCAGATTTTACTTAGCGGGCGAACTCAACGGCCTGTGTCTCACGCACCAC
>JANMVK010000008.1:0-1414 GCA_031392725.1 Pseudobdellovibrionaceae bacterium | reverse complement strand
CCGCGGTATCAAAAATCATCACCACTTCCGCGCCGCCGTCGACCTGCAGCTGAATGTTTTTTTCCAGCAGCGGCACCATTAGTTCGCAAAATTTCAAATATAGTTTCAACTGGGTCTTGGCTTGCACCAGACTGCCCCTGTGCTCACCTTCGACAGCGTAGGTGAACAGCGTCCACGGTCCTCCGACAAAACCAATCAGACTTTTATCGGCGGGCAAAACTTTACGGGTCGCCAGCAGCGCTTCCCGTTGAAACTCCATGGCGTCGATCGCGGTGCGAAGCGGACGCAATTCCTTAAGCTTGCTGTCGGTCAATTTAAAGCTGAGTTCGGGCGAGGGATCATATTTAAGTCCCATCCCCAATGCTTCGAGGGGAAATAATAAGTCGCTGAACATAATCGCCACATCAAAATCAAAATCACGAATCGGCCCCATTGCCACTTCGGCGGCGAGCTCCGGCTTTTTGCATAGGTCGACAAATGAATGCTCCTTGCGCAATGCTTGATAGTGTTTGTGGTAGCGTCCCGCCTGCCGCATAAACCAAATTGGCGGAATGGGCTGTGCGATTCCTTTGAGAGCGTTTTGAAAACGTGTATTCATTTATTTCTCCTCCCCACCGGGGCTCCAGCGGTAGCCGACCCCCCGAATGGATTCAATGCGGGCACCATGGTCGCCCAGTAAATTTCGCAAACGAAGTATGGTGTTGTCGACCGTTCGGTTCGACGGAAATTTATCTTCGCCGCGGATACAGTTTAAAGCTTCATCGCGGGTCACCGCCCGCGGACTATTCGTAACCAAAAGTTTCAGGAGCATAATGTCCTTAGGAGGCACCACTTCTTTCTGCCCTTTTCGGGAAAATTCAAAACTTTCAAAGTTAATCCGGATATCGCCGATCTCAAGGCCCGCCGCCGGCACATGATTGTCGAGCACGTGGCGGATGCGCATCAGCAGCTCGCGCAAATGAAATGGCTTAGGAATATACTCCTCTGCGCCAATGTCATAACCCTTCAGACGCGATTCGGCATCGCCCTGCGCGGTTAGAAAAATAAACGGCTTGAGCGGCAGAATTTGCGCCAGCTCAAAGCCATTGCCGTCGGGCAAACCCACATCAAACAAATAGAGGTCAAACGAACTTTTTTCGACCGCCTCGCTCGAGGCTTTTTTGGTGCGGGTCCACACCACTTCGTAACCTTCTTTGGTCAAACGGTCGCGCAGTGTCGCGCCCAGGGACCAATCATCTTCCACCAGGAGAATGCGGGTCATTTGCACTCTCCCGGTAAATCGAAATTCACTTTAAAGCCATTGCCGCCGCCGCTAAAATCATTATGCAGGCGTCCGCCCATTTGGCGGATCAACAGACCGCAAATGTAAAGTCCCAAACCACTGCCGCTCTCAGCGGTGGGGCGGTGAAACAAT
>JANMVK010000772.1:0-5332 GCA_031392725.1 Pseudobdellovibrionaceae bacterium | reverse complement strand
CCTGATAGCCGTTGGCAGAAAGGCCGGTGCCGGTGTTGCCGGCAAAAGTATAGCTCGGAGCCGAGCCAGTTCCCGTGATCGCGGCAATTCGCGTGGTCGCATCGTGGTTACCGAGATTGTCAGCCGCGCCACTCGCGGTGGAGAGTGTAGCCCAAGTATTGTTGGCGTAGACTTCAAACGCTGCGAGGTTGGTATTGTAACGGATCATGCCGTTCACGCCGGTGGTGGGGCGGCGAGCGGTGAGATCGCGTGGTACGATCATTGAGCTAAAGTTGATGCCCGTGCCGTTAATGTCCAGGCGCGCGCCGGCCGTAGGATTGTCAACACCAATGCCGACTCTGGCGTTAGACACTGTTGAGTTGGTTCCGTCGACGTCGACTCCGAAAATGATATTGCCAATCGACATTTGGAAGTCACCAGTGGTCGAGGGCACATCAATGTTTGTGCCGATGATTAAATTGCCGTTGCCTGTGGTGAGTGTTTCACCCGTGTAGGCGCCGATCAGAATATTATTGTTAGCCGCTTGAATCACTGATCCAGCGGTGGAACCTATGATCGTGTTACCGGTTTGCACATACGGGCCACCGGCGGCTCCTCCGCCAGCATAACCGCCGACCACTGTATTGTCCGTGCCTGTGGAATTGAGTTGAAGCGCCCGATGGCCAATGCCGATATTGCCGCCGCCGCTCGTGGTGTTGAACAAACTGCGTTCGCCCACGGCCGTGTTACTTCCACTTACGGACTGAGTCAATGCATAGGCACCGATCGCAGTGCTAGCGCTTGTGGTTAAAGTTGCGGCTAGTGCGCCCACGCCCAGCGCGGTGTTGTCGCTGCCGGTGGTATTGAGCGCTAAGGCATTCGGACCAACTCCAACATTGGTGTCCCCTGTATTCACATTACCCGCGGAAGCGCCGAGGAATAATACGTTGGTGCCACCAGTTGTTTTGCCGTCGGTCAATCCGTCAATATCTGTGGCGCCTCCACTAGTGGAAGTGGCATATGTCACCCAAGTTCCACCTTGATAAGCTTCAAGCCTTGCGAGATTGGTGTTGTACCGGATCATGCCGTTGACGCCGGTGACCGGGCGGCGAGCGGTGAGGTCGCGGGGAACAAGCAGCGAGCTGAAGTTTACACCTGTGCCATTTAGATCTAAGACGGCACCAACGGTGGGCGCTGTGGTTCCCATTCCCACGTTTCCGTTGGTTTGCGACAATGCCATAATCACGCGGCCGCTGGATTCAGCCTGAAATCTTAGATCATCGCTTCCAGTTGGTTGGAAAATAGAGAAGTCAAAGCCAGAGTAGTTTTGGAAATCGATCCCAGATTCAGTTGTACTGTCGGCGCGACCGACGTTGAGTTGCCGGACAAAAACAGGGGTGGCCACTCCTGCCCCAAAGAATCCGGAGCCCCTGACCGAAGTGTTGCCGCCTGGATGGATCCGAACTCGTTCGACGCCACCGGTGTTGAATACGATGGTGCCGGTTCCTGCCGCCCACATACCTGTGTTAGTTTGCCCCAAAGCAAGGCCAGGAGCCGTACCGGTCCCATAAATAGATAATAATTGCGAAGTCGCGGTGTGATTGCCGAGGTTGTCAGCGGCACCACCACTTGAGACCATGTTGACCCAGTTGTTGGATTCATAAACTTCAAACTTCGAGAGATTGGTGTTGTAACGGATCATGCCGTTCACGCCGGTGGTGGGTCGGCGATTGGTAAGGTCGCGCGGAACGATCACTGAACTGAACTGCACGCCTGTGCCGGTGAGATCTAGGATTGAACCCATGAGTGGGGCCGTAGTTCCTATGGCTAACACTCCAACGCCGGTAAGCACAGCTTTTGGAGCGTTGCCGGTATATAATGTGATGGGTGTATTATTCTGAGTGCCTATGTTGAGTCCTGAGAGACTCGTATCCGTGGCCAGAGCTCCAATGCTTGGTTGAAAAATTCCCGATCCCGAGAACGTTGCCCTGGGCACCGCCATAATGATATTCGCGCCACCGCTTGAGGCTCGAACTTGGGCCATAGAGTTGGTGCCGTTTGCCGAATTTTCCACGGCTAACACGGTCGAGGCATCGATGTCGGCTCGAACGTGCACTAAAGAACTCGGCGCGTCCGTTCCGAGGCCGACGTTTCCGTTCGCAGATATTCGCATGCGTTCCACACCGGCGGAATTGAAAGCGATGGTGCCCGTGCCAACCGCCGACATTCCGGTGTTGGTTTGACCTATAAAGGAATACCCGGGAGCAGTGCCCGTGCCGACGGTTGACAATATTTGAGTGGTCGCGGTGTGATTTCCGAGATTGTCGGCGGCTCCACCACTACTAACCATGTTCGTCCAATTGCTATTTTCATAAACTTCAAACTTCGAGAGATTGGTGTTGTAACGGATCATGCCGTTCACGCCGGTGACGGGGCGGCGATTGGTAAGGTCGCGCGGAACGATCAGGCTGGAGTAGTTCACGCCCGTGCCGAAAACATCGAGCGCAGCGCCCGTGGTGTCGACGGTGTTGATGCCGATGCGGCCAATGGCGGCCGTGGTGCCGGTCGTGGAGTTCACGCCAGTGCCGAAAATTAAATTGCCGATGCTCAAGTAGTTACTGGTGCCGACCGCCGGCGTAGCTTGGTCGTACCCGATCATGATGTTTTTGCTGCCTGTGGTGGAGCTAACGCTCGCCTGAAAGCCAAGGAAAATGTTGCCCGTGCCAGAGCTATTGGCACCAGCAGCGAATCCCAATGCCGTATTATCATTGCCATTCGCATTCAAGGTCCCAACGCCGACCCCTACGTTTTGGCTTCCACTTGTAACGTTGGCCAAGGCTGTATAACCAATGGCCGTGTTGGACCCGCCATTCGTGGTGCCGCCCAGCGCGGTATTGCCGAGCGCCGTATTTTGGGCGCCCGAGCTCGCTCCCACGCCGGGACCCAAGAATACGTTATTGGTGCCGCTGGAAGTATTTCCGTCAGTTAAGCCGTCGATGTTGGTCGCGCCGGCGCCGCCGCTTGAAACCATGTTGACCCAGGTGTTGGATTCATAAACTTCAAACTTCGAGAGATTGGTGTTGTAGCGAATCATGCCGTTCACGCCGGTGGTGGGTCGGCGATTGGTGAGATCGCGCGGTACGATTAAGCTCGAAAAGTTCACGCCAGTACCGGTCAGATCTAAAATCGCGCCCCCAAGGGGAGTTGTAGTTCCGATACCTACGTTGCCCGCGCTGGTGACCGTCACGCGATCAACCGCGGCCGTCGCATCATGAATCACAAAGCGGCCGCCACCGGATGGATAGGCGTTGGCGGTGGAATACATTCTGTAATCACGGCCACCGGCGCCGAAGCTGGTGAGCGAAATGCCGGCGAAATTAGTTTGGTTGGAGGAGAAGCCCGCCACTATCGAGTTACTAGCACCGGCGTCGACGGTGAGAGCTTGCCCGGCGGTGGCCGACGTTCCGAAAGCCACGGCGCCGTCGGGAGCAATCCGCATGCGCTCCACTCCGGCGGAGCTAAATGCAATCGTGCCCGTGCCTAGCATGTGCATGCCGGTGTTGGTTTGGCCGATGAAGGAATATCCGGGAGCGGTGCCCGTGCCGAGAGTCGACAAGATTTGCGTGGTGGCGATGTGGTTGCCGAGATTGTCCGCGCCGCCGCCGCTGCTGACCATATTGACCCAGTTGCCGGTTTCATAAACTTCGAACTTCGAGAGATTGGTGTTGTAACGGATCATGCCGTTCACGCCGGTGACCGGGCGGCGATTGGTAAGATCGCGCGGAACGATTAAGCTTGAGAAGTTTACGCCGGTGCCGTTAACGTCCAATATTGTGCCGGGCGCAGGCGCTGTAGTTCCTACACCTACGATGCCAGTGGAGGTGAAGCGCATCCGTTCCACTCCACCTGTATAGAAAGTCAAAGGATCAACGCTGCGGCTTTCTAAATAAACATAGGAGCCCGAGTTAGAATAGCCGAAATTTCCTACGTCCACACCAAGATGGTCCTTAAGTCTGAGTTCTGGAAATCCACCGGCATTGGTTGATTGAAGGGCTAGTTGTGCATTCGCGTTGTTAGCAACATGCAACGTGTAGGCGGGAGCTGAAGTTCCAATACCGACATTTCCATTCGTGGCCAAACGCAGGCGCTCCACGCCCGCGGTGTTGAAGGCGACAGCGCCGGTGCCCGCCGCCCACATGCCGGTGTTGGTTTGCCCTGCGAATGAATATCCGGGAGCGGTCCCTGTTCCATAAATAGAAAGTATTTGTGAGGTGGCGGTGTGGTTACCCAGATTATCGCCCGCGACCGTGCCGGTGACCATGCTCGCCCAATTGTTATTTTCATAAACCTCAAACTTCGCGAGGTTGGTGTTGTAACGGATCATGCCGTTAAGACCCACGGGTCGTAGAGAGGTGGTGTCGCGCGGAACGATCATGCTCGAGTATCCGACGCCAGTTCCGTTGACATCTAGAATGGCGCCGCTTTGTGGAGACGTGCTTCCTACACCGACTCGTCCATTAGCAGCGATGGACATGCGCTCAAGATCATTAGTTCCAAAGCGCAACGGGTTAGTGCTCATTGCCACAATGTTTATGCCGTTGAATGAACGCATGACTGAGTCATTGGCCGATGAGAAGGACGTGAACCCACCGGCTGAATTATTCACACCAAACTGGAATACCCCGCCACCGGCATCGCCAATATTCATAAGTGGCGACTGACCGTACAAACTCAGTGTTTGTGCGGGAGCATTGGTGCCGATACCGACGTTTCCGTTAGAAGCCATGCGCATCCGCTCAACACCACCGGTGGTGAACGCAATGTTGGCGGTGCCGGCGGCCCACATACCGGTATTGGTCTGTCCGATGAAGGTATATCCGGGCGCGGTGCCGGTGCCAACAGTCGACAATATTTGGGTAGTGGCCGTGTGGTTACCGAGATTATCAGCGACGCTTCCGCTGACCATGTTCGTCCAATTGTTATTTTCATAAACCTCAAACTTCGCGAGGTTGGTGTTGTAACGGATCATGCCGTTGATGCCGGTGGGGCGCGCCGAAGCAAGGCCGCGGGGAACAATAATTGAACTGTTGCTCGCGCCTGTGGCAAAGACATCTAACATAGCACCTGCCGTGGGCGTCGCAGTGCCCATGCCGATTCTGCCGTACAACACCTGGAGCGCGTGTGCCGCGCAGGAGTGCACGGGACCTTGCCCGCATTCTCCCACCGAGATCAGCAACAAAGATTGGCACTTCAACTCCGCAAACTACTGTGGGACCGGCTGTAACTTCTCGCTGTTTGCGGTGGTCGAATGCGGTAGCGAGTTCCACATCCCGTTCTCCGACGTGGAGACCGG
>JANMVK010000764.1:0-1713 GCA_031392725.1 Pseudobdellovibrionaceae bacterium | reverse complement strand
CATAAATCCGTGCTCGCGCTAAATATGCCGCCCGTAGCTCAGAATTGGACTGTGCCCACCATCGAAAAGTATTAATCCGAACATCGTGCTTGTTGCAGAGTTCCTCAGGACTGATTTCGGTCTCTAAGAATTCCTTAACAATGGCCTGCTTAAACTCAGGCGAGTGCCTACGTCGACGATTTTGGCTCATCAGTACCTCCTTGATTCGGAGGTCTGCTTGCCCTAAGCTAAATCATGAAATGGGAAAACTTTTTGTTACACACTACAAAGTATGGTGCCGCAAGCGCTGCGGCTGGGTTTGCGTACGATACCCAAACCGGGAAATCATTTTATTTTCAAAGCAAAGGCACCAGCTCGAGCAGTTCAGACAATAGCGGCTGGTATGGCGGGGCAACAATTTTAGGTCTTGGTGTGTTTAACGGGACGAAAGATCAGTTCCTCGGAAAAGGGCTTGCTCAAACTCTTTCGGTTGGACTGGGCTTCACAGGTTCTGTAACAAAATCAACATCTAGCGGCGCCACGGGATATCAATTGGACCTCGTCGGCCCCGGAATTGGCGCAACGTGGAACGTTCAGGACACGGTAACTACATGCCCCAAGTCAAAATAAGATCACTTTTTGGTTATCAGGGTACGCTGGATCGAACATCGTATTGGATTGTTTGCATTGGCTATTCAATGGCGTTCATGGTGACCAACTATTTGTTTGAGATCCTTTTACCAGATTTGAAAATCGGCCTAGGTTTATCCATAGGATCTGCATCTGTATTTCTCTTTCTACTTCACTTCGCGGTCATCAAAAGGTATCGCGATCTTGGAAAACCATGGTGGTATATTTTTCTAGCTTTCGTCCCGCCGATTGGTCTCTATTTCGGAGTCTATCTACTATATTTTAGACGCGGAACCGGCAATCGTGCCTAAATCGTGCCAACAAAATTCGGATAATCTGGAAAATTTGGACAAAAACGGGCATTGGATCTTTGCACTCGCGCAAAAATCGCTGCACCGACGCAGTCGTTGTTGATGTGCAAAGATCCGATAAAAATTGTAACGAATTGGGACGTTGCCTGCCAGGCCTGCGACATCTCGTTAGAATGGCAGAATTACCTCGCAGGCTCGCCGTAGAGGCGTTTTGTGTCGAAGATGTTAGCGTGGCCCATCAGGGCCTGCAAATCGCGCAGGCTGCCGCCGTTGGCGAGAAAGTTCAGGCCGAACGAATGGCGCAGGTCCAACAGATTCCAGTCGCGCCGATAAAGGCCCCTGGCTTTGAATTCATTTATTGCCCGCGCGAGTTTCACTCGCGTGAACGGTTCGCGGTTGAAGGTCCTGAACAAAACGCCCGACCCACGTAGCTTCTTAGACAGGAGACTTGCCAACTCCTCGGAGATGGGGAGCGTCCGAGCCTGGCTCCGATCCGTCCCCGCAAATTGAATGGTGCGTTTCACGCAATCGACATGGCTCCATTTTAGCTCCACCACCTCGGTCACCTTCGCACCGGTCTCGGCGAACAATTTGATTATCGGGTACAAGTAGCCCGGCGAATACTTCTTCACGGCGTCGAGGAGTTTTTCAATTTCATGCGCGGGCAAGTGACTACGCGCAATCGCATCCGCCCGAGTCTTGCGGTAATAAATTTCCCGTAGCGGCGACTCCGAGATGATTTCTTTTTCCATTAAAAATTCAAACAGCCGGTCCAATGCGCATTTCAGGCCGC
>JANMVK010000758.1:0-2426 GCA_031392725.1 Pseudobdellovibrionaceae bacterium | reverse complement strand
TATGTTTGTCGGCCGCTTGGGCGGGCAGGCCTCGCCGAAATTGTATAAGACGGTCGGCACACCCGGTCCCTCGATTATGATGTTCTCGCGAATGGTGGCCGATGACTTCTTTCTCTATAGCAAAAATACCCTGACCGATTTTGACCGTAAGAAAATTGTCGACACCGATTGGCGCTGGATTCAGCGCGTGCGCGGTCTTCACACTTATAATTTCCACACGCAAAATTTAAAAGCCGAAGGTCACAAGGACTTAATCCGGCATATTGAAGCCAGTTATACCATTCCGGAGACTTTTGTCGGAGCACCTGCGGAAATTGTCGAATGGTGGCGGTTACGTGAGCAGCTGCTGGCTAAGCAAAGGCCCGCTAAGACTGATCTGGAAAAATTTAAGCCGGTTAAGATCAGTGTTAGCGCCGCCGGTGTTCTCAGCCGTACGCCATTGTTTATTGAACGAGCCACCGCCTCCAAGGGGAAATAGATGCGCCTCTTGATGCTGCTGCTCGCGTTCGGATCCACCTCTGACAAACAGGATCTTCGGTCGCTGAGTTTAACCGCGCAGCCAAAAATTGATTTGGGTTGGGCGTATAAAGATGAGCCCAGGGAAATCACCGGCTGGACCGCCGACCTATACGCCGCAAAGATGGAATCGGCGCCTTTGGATTACAGCCGTTACCAGGCGCGTGTGGGCTATTTGCAAAAACTCGAAGGCCAATGGGTGGTGATGGCCTGGGCCGGCGCTCACCAGTTCAAGCAGTCGCGTTTATTTGACAATGAAAAAACGGCCGCCGTCGGCGAAGTGGAAGTGCAGCAGAAGTTGAGCGGCGGCAATTGGCTCTCGGTCAAAGCGCAATCGCACTATGCCCTCGACCGCCTCTCGCCCATTCAGGGCGATTTACAAAATCTCCATGCGTTTTCGTTAAAACCCACGATTCATTATTTTCTCACGCCGGATCTGAAGGGCACTTATCGCGGGCATTACGATTGGCTCGAGGATAAAAATAATCACATGATCAGCGACGGACAGGTTTTATATCCCATCAGCCGTAGTGAATTTTGGTTGTGGGTGGGTGTGGGCGGTGAGTACACCACGAATAGCGAGCGTTCTGTGCAATATTGGTCGCCGCCTTCGGCGTATTCCTACGGTTTACGTTATGACTTCGCTTATGCCATGGGTGATTGGTCTTTGATTTCCGGCGCCAGTTTACACGCGCTTCACGAGGTGAAAGATGGTGTCGGCCATTATTTTAACTCAGGATTGCAGTATGGAAAACGTGAAGAGTGGCTCGCGCGATTAACGTTTGAATCAATTAATTCACTGCAAGGCGCCAATCATTGGTCGTCGGAAGCGTTTATGCTGTATTTTTCCACCAGCCCGAATTGGTGACCGAATGGCTCAGTGTCCGGAAACACTTAACGCGTTTACCTATCCGGACACCCACTGTGCCGAAAGCATTCTATCGCTCTTGCGGGCCGGCCACCCAAAAAATGCTCTATGGCGTAACGGATCAATTTCAAGATGAATTTACGGCCGTGCGCCACGAGCTGGCCGCTGTACGCGAAAATCTACAATCTGAGATCACGGTGGTGCGCCATGAGCTGACCGCGACACGTGACAGTCTCAAATCTGAGATCATGGCCATGCGCCACGAAATTAAGGCCGACATAGCTTTAGTGGCCGCACAGGTTCATCGCTTTGGGATCTTAGCAGAGGAACAAAATGCCAAAAACAGCATTGTGCTGGATGGACTCACCAGTCTGTTTCATCGCCAAGACCGGGTCGAAGCCGAAATGGTTGACGTTAAAAAAACCCTCGCGTCCTTTACCGGCCGATAGCCAGCGTCTTTAAAGAAGCGACGTGAACGGAATATCAAGGCGGGAAGCTACCACGCGCACGATTTCGGCGGCGGTTTCCTCGAGCGCGCGGTCGGTGACGTCGAATACGGGCCAGCGTTTATTTTGTTTGAACAGCTGTTTGGCAAATTCAATTTCAGCATGAATATGGGCCATGCTGGCGTATTCGCTGCCGGGATCTTGGCCGAACTTTTCCAGGCGCTTTTTGCGAATGCGGGTCAGTGAGGACGGATCGATGGTCAGGCCCACGATGCGGCGCTGATCCACTTTGAAAAGCTCCGTGGGCAGCGGCGTATTCAGCACGACCGGGATATTGGCGACCTTCCAGCCTTTGTGCGAAAGGAAGATCGAAAGCGGCGTTTTGCTGGTGCGGCTGATGCCGACCAAAATAATATCGGCTTGATCCAAGTGCGTGAGCGTTTTGCCGTCGTCGTGCTTTACCGTGAACTCGATCGCCTCGATGCGCTTGAAGTACGAGGAGTCGAGCGGAGCGCGGGCTCCGGGCTCCATGCGCGCGGCAACTCCAGCCACCCGCGAGATGGAGTCGATCGGGTGTCCGAGGAGGTCGCAGTAGT
>JANMVK010000729.1:0-1693 GCA_031392725.1 Pseudobdellovibrionaceae bacterium | reverse complement strand
CCGCGGTCATAATGCTTTGGCCAAAACCAAAGCGATATACAAATAATCCCAGCGCCATTAAACCAAAGGTGATTGAGGGGATCCCCGCCAAGTTCACGATATTCAACTCAATAAATCCGGTCACAACATTTTTCGGCGCGTATTCCTCCAGATAAACTCCCGCCGCCACGCCGAGCGGAATCGCGCACAACGCGGTGACCAGCATCACGCTCAAAGTTCCAACCCAGGCCGATAAAATCCCCGCCTTTTCGGGCATGCGCGAGGGAAAATTACTAAAAAATTCAGCGGAAATCCGCGGCGCCCCGGTCACGGCCAAATCCACCAGCAGCGCCAGCAAGGTGAGCAGCGAAAAAAACAGCAGCATGATCGCCAGCACTTTAAATATAAAATCTTTAATCTTCCGGCGCATGAGGTAAGCGTCGCGCGATTTCATTTTCATTAGTACGCCTCCCGGAAACGGCGGCGGAGGGCAAAGCCAACTAAGTTAAAGGCCAGGGTCAAAAGCATCAGTGTTAAACCCGCGACGTAAATCGATTGATAGCCGATGGACCCGTGCGGAAGATCGCCCATGCTCACTTGCACAATAAATGCGGTGATGGTGGCAACCGGTTGAATAGGATTGAGAGTCACATTGGGCTGCAGTCCCGCGGCGATAGCCACGACCATGGTTTCACCAAGCGCGCGCGAGATCGCCAGAATATACGCCGACATCACGCCGGAGAACGCGGCCGGGATCACAACTTTAAACGAAGTCTGCAGCCGAGTGCCGCCGACGGCAAAGGAAGCTTCCCGAAAATGTGCCGGCACCGCGCGCATGGCATCTTCGCTGAGTGAAGAAACATAAGGCACAATCATTACACCCATCACCAGACCGGCACTGAGCGCGTTGAAGCCCGACATTTCGGGAAAAAAGCCCTGTAAAATGGGAGTTACAAACAACAAAGCAAAATAGCCGTAAACCACCGTGGGAACCGCGGCTAATAATTCAAGAATCGGCTTCATCCACTCCCGCAATGGCGCCGGGGCGTACTCACTTAAATAAACGGCGATAATGGTTCCCACCGGAATCGCCACCGACAAAGCAATCGCGGTGGTTAAAAACGTTCCGCATAACAACGGTAAAATTCCAAATTTGGGATTGGCGAATAACGGGGTCCATTCGGTGCTGAATATGAATTCCCCGAGAGGAACTGATTTGAAAAAGGGAATGGATTCGACGATTAAGATCGTAAGAATGCCCACGGTTACAAAAACCGAAGAGGCCGCCGCCAAAAATAGCAGGGCCTCAATGCCGCGCTCTTTCCACATCCGCCAGCGTTTTGCATTGAGCTGGGTTTGCTGGAGCGCGGTCAGTTTATTGAGTCCAATGGGCGAACCCAGGGACTCGGCATCAGAAACGCGCACTTATAAAGTCTTCTCCTTCTTCATCAGATCTTGAATTTTCATTCCGACCTGAGAGTGCCCACCAAAAGCGGTGCCCAATTTATTTTTTTGCAAATGATCGGTCGCCATGGTGTAGGCCTCAGCCGGAAGCGGAACGTACTTCACCTGGGGAACCAGGCGAGCGGCATTTTTAAGATAAAATTCCACGAACTCTTTCACTTCCGGGCGCTTCATTGAAGTTTCACTCACATAAAGAAACAAAGGGCGGGATAAGGGCGCATAGGTTCCGCTTTCGACCGTCGCGCGCGAT
>JANMVK010000721.1:0-5943 GCA_031392725.1 Pseudobdellovibrionaceae bacterium | reverse complement strand
TTGTGTCAGACCGAGCCCTTTTTCTTCCAAGAGACGTTGGCGTTTTGCTCGGGCAGTTTGATCGCGCCGGACGTGATTATGACGGCCGGCCATTGCATCGGCACTCAAGCCACTTGTGATCAAACTAAATTTGTATTTGGCTTTAAACTCATCGACTCCGTCACCCTGCCCCGCCAAGTGCCAAATGAAATGGTGTTTAGCTGCAAAACATTGATTCACTCGGTGGCCGACCCAGTGGGTGAGGATTTCGCGCTGATCCGCCTGGATCGCGCGGTCACGCATGTCAGCCCGCTCACCTACCGCACCGAAGGCGCTCTAGTGCCGGGCGATGGGCTGCGCGTGATGGGCCATCCCTCGGGTCTGCCCCTCAAAGTCGCGGGCGGCGCCACGGTTCGTACGATGAAGGAACAATTCCTAGTCGCCAACCTCGACACCTACGGTGGCAACTCGGGTTCAGCCGTGTTCAATTCGGTGGACGGAAAAGTCGAGGGAATTTTAGTGCGCGGTGAAATGGATTATATTTTTAAAAATGGCTGCCGGGTTTCCAATGTGTGCGCCGCGGAAGCTTGCCGCGGTGAGGATGTGACATTATTTGAGAGAGTGTTGCCGGTTTTAACGAAAGCCCAAAATCCATAGGAGATCCCGCCGACGGGATCACGTAACATCAGGAGATCCCGCCGACGGGATCTCCCTATATCAGGGACAGTTCATAAAGCGGCCGGCCGCGCAGCGGCTGCGGATCACTTGCGAACTCGTCGCGAACAAACTCGGACCAAATTGACCGTTCACATCCGGAGCCGGGCCCACGCTGGCTGTGCGCATTCCGCCGCCCGCCATGTCCCGAGTCGGAGTGCCGCCAACCGCACCGGCGGCCGACTGTGCGGCAATTCCGCCAGCTCCACCTGTGGGATTATTATTATGAGCATCGCGCCCTGGCTGTGATCCGCCAACCGATTGCACGGCAACAGTTCCGCCACCACCGCCCGCAGGAGGATTGCCGCCATTCACGCCACCTGCCGGTAACACCGGAGGAGGAAGGTTGGGATTGGTGCCGCCAGCCGTGGGAGGAACGGGATTCACTCCGCCGCCCGCGAGAGGTCCGGTTTGAAAACCAGGTGTGCCGCCGCCGACAAAGACCGGATCATTGGGACAAGCACCGCGCAGTTTTTCAGTTTCGTCGGGCGAATTTTGCCCGATACACAACGCCGGATTTTGAATACAAGCTGGAGAATTTTCTTTTTGCAGCTGCAAGCAGCTCGGGCACATATCGTGGCCACCAGGCGCGCAGAATGCATAAGCCACGGCCGAGTTACAGAACTGGGAGCCCACACCTTCCGCATTGCAATAGCGGTTGGCGAAACTCACGCAGCGCCAGTCCGACATCGCGTTCTTACATGAGGCGGCCAACTTGTCATTACAACCTTGATAATTAAATGCGTCGTTCTTACTGCAGTCGACGGTGCACACACCGTTATTACACTGCATGGCCGCATTGGGATCTTGTGCGGGAGGTTTCTCTTCTTCCTCTTTTTTCATTAACAATGGAATCAGTGCGCCCGCAAGTCCTGCGATGGCGCCAAGTGCGGCTCCCGCATCACCCATTCCGGCGCTTTGCGCTTTCATATCACCGGCGGCGCCTTCGACTTCTTTTTTGCACTGTTCGCGTTCAGCAGGGGGACATTTTTCGCAATCCGCGGCGCTGGCTTTACATTCTTCTCCCGCGGCCGCCATTCTCCGGCCGGTGCCTGTGGCCGCGGCTCCCACTCCGAGGATTCCCGGATTGCTGGCGCCCCCGGTCACAGCGTCCGTTTCGCCTGCCGCCCGTCCGGCGGTCTTACACTTGCCCACGATCTTAGCCGTACAGCTGCCGCCCTTAGCGAAAGCCTCGGGTAGAACTATTAGGTTGGTCAGACTCAAACACAAAATAAATTTAATAAGCGGTTTC
Organism: Pseudobdellovibrionaceae bacterium; assembly: GCA_031392725.1. Taxonomy (GTDB): domain Bacteria; phylum Bdellovibrionota; class Bdellovibrionia; order Bdellovibrionales; family UBA1609; genus JALHOQ01. The sequence continues at coordinate 3,998 of JANMVK010000721.1, read as the reverse complement.
ATATTTTTCACTTTCCCGGCCCACAATGTAAGAAGCGCCCCTGCGCACATTTATTTCTGATCACGTCGGAGACAATGGTGATCACGCTCGGTCCGTAACGTTTTTCAACGTCCGTGGCTGATGCCACTCCGCCCGCGATAGTGCCATTGCCACCCTGACTCTGAGTTTTCATTCCAGGAATAGACGATTCATCATCGCCCTTCGCGCCGCCGCCATATCCGGAAAATCCGCCGGCGCTATCCGCGGCCAAACTCGCGCCTTCACGGCTGCCCTGCAGTTCCGCAAGATTCAATTTGCTCGCATCAATTAAGGATTGGGTATTTCCGGCTCCGCCGGGAGCGCCGCCACCACCGCCGCCACCTTTAGATCCGCCGCCCGCGGCACCGCCGCCACCGGGAATACTTTCCGGAGAGATTTTTGCGGCCTCAACTTTGCGGCACACATCACCAAGCGTGGGACCGAGAGGATCCATCGAGCAACTGCCGGTGCACACCGACTGAAGATCAGCCGTAGAAGCCGCTTTCAAAGATTCCGCCGTCATTCCTTTACAGGTCGGACAGCCGCTATTCGATTTACAAAACGCCGCGGCCTTAACTGCGTTACATTGATTGGTGCCCATTCCGGGAGCGCACTTGCCATCGGGCATCAAACCCGCGGTCTGCGCCGCGCACTCTTTTGCTTGTTCAGGTGTGCGGGCTGTGGATTGTGAACAATCGAGTTTAGTTTCGCTCGCCTTGACCGGGTCGGGCACGATCGGAGTAGTAGGTGTTGGAGGTGTGGACGTTGGAGCCGTCGGAGGTTGAGTCGGAGGTGGAGGTGGTGGGGGCGGAGGTGGTGGTGGAGGCGGAGGTGGTGGTGCGCCGCCTCCAGCGGGTTTGTCGCCGCCGCCGCCTGGTTTTGCGGCGCCGGCTTTATTTCCAGTTTCTCGGGCGCCGGCATTTCCTGCGTCTAATGCAGCAGCTGACTGATTAAGGCCGTCGAGAACTTCTTTGGTATAGTCCTTACAAATTTTAACTTGTGCTTCAGCCTGCGCTTTAGTCGCGGGGTCAGCCAGTTCTGCTTTGCAAGCGTCCTTACATGCATTCGCGGAGCCCGCAGCCCCGCCTTTATCACGAGCGGTTTTACACTTGGCCGCCTCGCCTTTTACAATTCTTGAAGCGTCGGCGGTAGACATAGTTAAAGCACCGGCTGCCGGTGCCGCGCCCGGGGCAGCGCCACCTCTTGCGGCTACGGCCGATGAAGCTCTGCCGGCTTCATCCTTATTTTCTTTACATTTATTGCTAACGTCTTTGGCCTTCTGCGTGCAAGCGGCCATATCCGCGCGCGCGGACCAGAAAGTGGTCAATAATAAAAATGACAAGATTGCCGTTGATAAAAAGTGGTAGCGCCGGGACGGGGTGGTCATCAGTTAATTATGCAGCAATATCAGGTGTTTTTCAGAGACAAAACCGCGCGAGAGTCTCAAAACAAAACAACCGCAAACCCGCTGTGTGAAAGCGTCTCAGTGTGAGACATTACAATGCATCAGCAACCCGTTGCGGCACCGATTTTGAAGCACATCCGAGGAGATTCTAAAGACATTTAAGCCACTCGAAGCTTCGACATCCGCTCGCGGACGGATATTTGCGGAAGCCGGTGCACGGTTGCCTTGGCGATATCCGCGTGTAATGGGATCATCGGAATCTCCAGACGCGGCACTGTTTCCACTGCCACCGCCGCTACCACCTTCAGAGCCGCCGCCCTCTCCGCCGCCGATACTGCCCGGACGAAAACCTTCGCGGCTGCCGCCACCCCCGGCATCTTGCACGCCGACATCGCCGCTTCCGGAAGTTCCAAGTCCACCGCTGCCACCGCTCCCGCCGGCCGCCGCTCCAGCGACCGACTGCGCGCCAATTCCGCCGCCAATAATCGAGCGGCAGCGATCCGCTAAATTGGGCCCAAGTTGCGGATCGGAAACACAATTGGAATTACACATTTTCTGCAATTCCCCTTGAGAAACACGCGCGAGCGAGTCCGCCGTCATGCCTTCGCGGCAACTGGGACAAACACCGGCGCGACCATCGCCTTCACAAAACGCTTCAACTTTTATTTTATCGCACGCTTCACCGTTGCGTTGGGAGGAAGTCGCGCCACACACCGAGGCTACGCGAAAGCCACCCGGCGGCCCCTCTTTACATTTTGGATTTTGCGCGAAATTAGGATTAGTGCAATCAATCAATCCGGGCGGTTTGACATCTCCACCAATGGGTTTTACCGGATCGGCTTTTTTTGCTTCTTCTTTCTTTTCTTCCGGTGGTTGCAAAGGCGGAATGTTAAGTGGAGGCATGCCGCCGCCACCGCCCTCTTCTTTTTTGCCTTCACCGCCGCCACCAGGAGGAGGATTGCCACCACCGGGCGCAGGCTTAGGGGCACCACCGGGAGGAGGCTTAGGAGCGCCTCCCGGGGGAGGTTCACCACCAGGCGGCTTGGCCGCATCGGCCGCGGCTTTAGTCGCTAATGCCTCTTGCTCAGCCTGATCGGCGCTAGCCAACCCTTTGTCCATCTCACTTTGTTCCTCGCCGGTTTTGTCTTTGCACGCTTTGCGTTCTCTCGCGGCTTCCGTTTTCGCGGATCCCCGTTTTTTTCCATCGACGTCGGTAATGGTGCCAGGGTTACATTCTTCACATTTTTTTTGGGCTTCCGTGCACTTTTGCTTTCCTTTAGTCCAAGCCGCCTGTGACGCTCGCGCGCCGGCAATCATAGCCGCGGCTCCGGGATCCACCGTTGAACCCGGCGCTTTTTTACCGATGGAAGAACTGGCCTTGTCAGATTCCGCGCTGGCGGCTGTTTTCGCGTCTTTGCATTCTTTCTGGGCCTCCTTGGAGGCGTCTTCGCAACGCTTTAACGTACCGGCATCCGCCAGATAAGAGGAAAACAATAAAAAAGCAAAGAGACCCCTAAGGGAATATCCCATCGCACCAAACTCCATATATTCATCATCCAGGATTTCATCATTTAAGGCCTCTTACAAATTTGATCTACAATCATCCCACTTTGAGACATTTTCTCGACAGCCCCACTAAAACTGGCTAGAGCTACCTATGAGGGGTTCATGGAAAGACTAATATCAATACTCGGCCTGGCCGTTTTAGTGGGTATCGCCTGGTTGTTTTCCAACAACAAACGCAAGTTTCCGCTGCGCCTGGTTCTGTGGGGCGTGTCGCTGCAGGTATTTTTTTGTTTGCTGGTGCTGGGAATTCCGGCGTTGGGAATCCCCGGTCCGCTGCTGTTTATTTTCACCGCCGCCAATTCGGCGATCAACGCCACCATTGATTTTACTCTTGAAGGCAGCCGCTTTGTGTTTGGCGATATGCTCGACATAAAAAAATCGGGATTTATTCTCGCCGTTCAGGTTTTGCCCACGATTATTTTTATCGGCGCGCTGATGTCGGTGCTTTATCACCTCGGCCTGATGCAAAGAGTTTGTCAATTCTTCGCCGTGATCATGCAAAAGACCATGAAGACATCGGGCGCGGAAACTCTCGCCGCCGCAGCCAACATTTTTGTCGGTCAGACTGAAGCGCCGTTAATTATTAAACCGTTCGTCGCGAAAATGACTCAGTCGGAATTGCTATGCGTGATGATCGGCGGAATGGCCAACACCGCGGGCGGCGTGATGGTGGCATATGTTGGTCTTTTGCGCGACCGCATGCCTGATATCGCGGGCCATCTGCTCACGGCCAGCATTCTCAGCGCGCCAGCGGCGCTCTTAATCACCAAAGTGATGTTTCCCGAAACCACCAAGCCCGAAACCTTCGGAAAAATTCCGCGCGACGCCAACAAGAGTCCGCACGCCAACGTGATCGACGCCGCGGCCAGTGGCGCCAGCGAAGGACTTACACTCGCTTTGAATGTGGCCGCCATGTTGATCGCGTTTATCGCTTTGATCGCGCTCGTCAACGCGGTGTTGAGCGGCTTTGGCACCTTTATCGGATTCACCGAGACAAAACTGACCTTGC
>JANMVK010000669.1:0-20537 GCA_031392725.1 Pseudobdellovibrionaceae bacterium | reverse complement strand
GCAAAACGCCCTAAAATAACCTTATGACCGAACTGATTGGCAGCCTCCAAGATAAGGCTAAAACTTCATCCTCAACGGTGGGCCTGATTGTTTTAAAAGGCGTGGTGGGCCTGTTCTTCGGCCTGACTTTGGCGTTGGTGGGCGACCAAGTTCTCCAGTATGGGTGGTTTTCGTTTATTTTGATGGTGGTGACCTTCTCCGCCGTGCTGCTGCGCCTGATGAAGTCATGGTCCTGGGCGGGGGTCGCCATATTCTGCGTGATTTGCGTCTTGATCGGGATCTCGCTTCAAATGTACATTCGCATCGCCCCAGGCTAGGAGCGATTCCATGATCGACGTGCGTGCCCTTGATAAACCAGAATTCGCCGATGAGTACCGGCGCTCACTAAAAAATCGCGGAGAAGATCCCAAGGCCGTCGACCATCTACTGTCGTTGAACGTCAAACGCCGCGAAGTCATGACCCAACAGGAAACCCTGCGCGCCAAACAAAACAAAGTAGGCGAAGAAATCGCCAAACTGAAGCGGGCCAAGGAAGACGCGTCTAAGCTGTTGGCTGAAATGCAAACCGTCGCCGCTGAAATTAAAGAGCTGGATTTAAAAGTCGCGGAAAATGAGAAATTAGTTTCTGACTTTGCTTTGCGATTGCCGAATAAATTGCATTCCTCCGTGCCGGTCGGCGAGGGCGCTGACGACAATCTTGTGGTGCGCGCGGTGGGTGTTAAGAAAACATTTTCCTTTAAAGCCAAAGAGCATTTTGAAATCGGCGAGAAGCTGGGAATTTTAGATTTTGAACGCGGCGGGAAAGTCACCGGCGCGCGGTTCACCTTTTTAAAAGGTGCGGCCGCAACCATGGAGCGCGGGCTGATTCAGTTTATGATGGACCTGCATGCGCAGAAGCATGGCTATCAGGAAATGATCCCGCCGTTTATTGCTAACGGGCAAAGTTTTTTGGGGACTGGGCAGTTTCCTAAGTTTAAGGAAGATGTATTCAATCTCGCTGGTACGGACTACTACCTCGTCCCGACTGCGGAAGTTCCGGTTACGAATTTTTATGCGGGTGAAATATTAAAAGAGAGCGACTTGCCGATAAAATTTGTCGCCTATTCTCCCTGTTTTAGATCCGAGGCGGGGAGTTACGGAAAAGATACACGCGGATTAATTCGTCAGCATCAGTTTAATAAAATTGAACTCGTGATCTTCAGCCACCCCGACAAATCCTATGAGCAACATGATTTACTAACGGCACACGCTGAAAAAGTTTTGCAACTTCTTGAGCTGCCTTATCGCGTGGTCAGCCTGTGTTCGCGCGATATTGGTTTCGGCGCGGCCAAATGCCATGACATTGAAGTTTGGTTGCCCGGACAGAATGCGTACCGGGAAATTAGCTCTTGTTCTAACTTTGAAGATTTTCAGTCCAGGCGCGCCGGCATCCGCTTTAAAGGCACTGACGCCAAGGCAAAAACTCAGTTGGTGCATACGTTGAACGGCTCTGGCTTAGCCATTGGAAGAACATTGATTGCGATCTTAGAAAATTATCAGCAAGAAGATGGAACTGTTTTAGTCCCGAAGGCAATGCAACCCTATATGGGCGGCATGACCGTTATCAAATAACGGAGAGGTGGCGGAGTGGCCTATCGCACCGGTCTTGAAAACCGGAGGGCTCGAAAGGGCCCCGTGAGTTCGAATCTCACCCTCTCCGCCAATTCCCTCGATTCAGAAAAATTCATCCAAGTCTCGGCGGACACGGGCTCCTGCCCTCGCCGGCATCGCGGCGCGAACGCTTCACGCTTGCCGGAGGTCCTCCGAGACTTGGATGAATTTTTCTGAATCGAGGGAATTGGCGGATTCGGTTGTCAGGTTTGGGACAATCGCCGAGTCCCGCAGGGACAGGGACAGGGCCAGGGATGGCCGCAGCCATCTCACCCTTTTCGCCAGGCCTGCGGCGCCGTGAATGTAAAAAACAAAAGCGTAAATATAATCGGCCAAAATAAAATTCCCATAGCGAAGAACCCCCACGTCCAGATCCGGTCGCGCCAAGTTCCGTATTCGAAACGTACGCGGTGCTCGCCTGGAGGAACCATCACGCTCTTGAAAGCTAGATTGGCCCGCGCTATTGGCGCGGGTTGACCATCGATTGTGGCGCTCCATGAGGGATGATAGGCGTCCATGTACATTAGCCATGCCGAGGCACTGGTCTTGGTGGAGATCTCGATGGAATTTGATGAGAAGTTCTCCACCTTCCAGCTGCCGCCACTCATGTCTCCCGTTTGATTGGGGACTTCGGAGGCTACAAAAACTGGAACATCCGCGATGTCGTTTGAAGACCGGATGTAGCGGGCCGCGGTTTGAACATCGGGGGCTACCTTGAATCGAGTCAGTATTTGAATCTTGGACGTTCCGCATCCCACGGCCTTGGCCAGCACGGGATCTTGGTTGATTTCGGTATGGTATCTTACTCCTCGCGCCGCAACTAATTCGTCCGAGCTTTCCGCTATCCAATCCAGACCTCCAAGAGGTACGCACAGGTCGACTTGCAAAGTATTGGGACGGTAAGGATGGGGATCAGAAAAGAGCAGATGATCGACCAGCTCGGGTGAGGGGCCCCGGGTATTGATGTACGTCATCGGTTTGATTCTGATCTTTTCCATTTCCTCTTTGAACAGGGACTTTGACAGATGTAATTTTTTGTCTTCGGAGGCCACCTGGTGCGCGTATGAGAAGGAAAGGATTTCCACAACGGCCACGGCTAAAAGAACTATCGAGTGCAGGGGGCGCTTGTTCCAGAAACATCTCACGCAGTAAAGACACAGGAGAAAAGCGCAAATTGCGGATATGAAACTGAAGGAATGTAAAATCCTCGAGTGTTCATAGGGCAGTTCAATTTGAAAAAGTTGAAATGCGAGTAAAATCGCGCTGACGCCGCCAAAAAAGACGGCGAGGGCGGCGTTGACCCGCGGATCATTCCCCTTCCGGGTGACTTCGTCAAATCCGATCCCGGCCAACAAGATAAACAGCGGTCTTGCCATTAATTTGAAAAATCCCAAATATCGAACTGTCGAACCCAGCGGGATAAAATAGTAAAAAAATGGGCCCACAAACGAGACTTGGGCTGTGCTAAAAAGCAGGATTACGCCGGTCGCGATCATTGGCGGCAACCAAAGGCGCTTATCGGAGATTAAGAAAAGCGCCACGATCATTCCCAAGGCAAAAACTCCAAAAAACGAAATGTTTGCGCCTTCAATGCCACTGGGAACGGCGAATAAAAATTCCCAAAACGAAGTTGGATCGGCTTGCACGGGCGCACTGCCCAGAAAATTAACCAAGCCGACGATCATGCCGTTATCCTCACGTCCTGGCGTGAGGTTGCGGAGGCCTCCCCTGAGATTCAGCACGCAGTCGACAATAATTAAGCCGACCACGGTGATCGCGGCCCCGAGCAGCCATTCGTATGCCTTGGGAAAATTGATTTTGGGGCGCTTGTTCAAAAAATAATACGGCGTGAAGAAAGACAAGAGCAGCAGCAACTGAACCGGCACAAAATAGGGAATGCCTCCCACCACAGAGAGCATCATGGTCGCGCCCATTAAAATCAGAAAATAAAACCGGCCCGTTTGGAAAAACCGGATTCCCAAGAAAATAGCCAGCGGCAGATGATAAAATACCTGCAAATTATAATACATTTGAACGCCCCATCGCGTGACGGCGGCCATCAGAAAATAAATCAACACTCGCGACCAAAGATTTTTGCAATAGAGACGCGAGAGCAGCGCCATCCCGCACAGCAGGAATAGCATTTCGAGAAACATCGCGGCCGAAAATAACGAAAGCGCATTGGTAACTCCCAGGAGTTTTCCGATGGGCAATATCGCCATCTGCGCGGGACCGAGGTTGATTATATTGTAGGCGATGGCCTTAATGCCCATGGTTTCATAAGGCCGCCACAAAGGAAGCGTGCCGTGAAAGAAGTATTCACGATAAGCATTATGAAATGCGTGAAATGAGGCTTGAGTGTCGTGCGCCGGAAAAAATTCATAAGCCGGCAGCCAGTAAGGCAACTGACAAATCACCAGCGCAGCCAGCAGCCAAAAACCATCCGTTAAATAAATTTGCTTCAGGCGGTTGCGCCACAAGAGAGAAATTAGGGCCTCCTATGGCGAAGGCTGAATCCGGCAGCAAGTGTCAGCGCCATTAATGCGGATACGATCAGCCCGGCGGTGAAACCTCTCGGCCAAAAGCGGAATTCGATAGAGTGGCTTCCGGGCGGGAGCGCGACCGTCATAAACGCATGATTGGCTCTAAGAATGGGCACATTGGAACCGTTCACCTGCGCGGTCCATCCTTTATCAAAACTATCGCGGAGAAGAAAAAATCCTGGGTTTTGAAGTTGCGTCTTAAACCGCATTTTGTCGTAGGCATCCTCAACGATTTCGACAGTGCCGGCGGGCTCGAGGGAGAATTGGCCCGTTCCGTCTTCCAAAATCAGGGAGTCTTTCACTTTGAAGTCCGGGCTGGCCAAGCGTTTGAGCCGTTCGCCACTTGCCGGAATCGCCTCAGCCTGGAATACAACCGAAGCCCGTTGAGTTCTGATTCCGCCTTCGGGCATTGGATTCAGGTTTAGTTTGGAGTCGAACCAATCATTGGTAGCTGTCAATTCCGTAAAACGGTTTCCCGGTGGAACGATGAACGGTCTAAATTGCAATGACATATCCGATTTTAAAAGTTCACCGGTGACCTCGGCATATTCCTTGGAAGCGATATTTAAATAGCCTCCCGCATTCCTGATCTTGTACCAAACGGGCAGGTTGTCGATGATTCCCTGCAGTCCCTCGTGCTTTGAGGCGAAGCGCTCGCCCACTCTATCCGTCTGTCTCAAGCGGTCGGGATAAATCTCCTCGATATCTTTGAACGGCATGGCCGCGCTGGAAATGTAGTTTTTGCCGTAGCCGCCAAGATTGGCGATGTGCAAAAGTAAAAGGAGATAAAATCCCACGCGCGGCGCCCAGAGGCCGAGCAAAATCTGCCTAAGACAATACAAACTCGCACCGGCCATCACGCCAAATTTAGCCACACTATACATGCTACTCGTCATGGCGCTCGGCACGAGAGGAAATTCCATGACGTCATAGGGATTGAGTAAGGTGGACGCGGAGAAAATCAGCGCCAAGATAGAGGCGCAAAGTGGAACACCCAATTGCGCCAACGGCGCCCACCGGGGCTCGCCCATTCTTCGAGTGATCCATAGCACCGGATACGCGGTGATTAAGGTCACCAATACAAGGCTCGAATTGATTATAAAATAAAAGGCGTGGTGAGGATTCGAAAACTGAATCAGCATATTCACAAGGCTGGCGACCGGCATTAAGAGAGTGAGCAGGGCCACTCCTGAAAGAACATAGAGACCCGTCTTCACGGCCCATGGTTTGGGCTGGAATGTCACCACTAAGAGTAACAGCGCGAGTGAAGCCTTGGTTATGAGAGAGGCCAGCGATGGCTTCACCACTCCGGAGAAATAGGGCAGGAAAGAAAACAGAACCAAGAAAATTATAAAAAGTACGATTGAGAGCCGGTAGACAATGTCTTCGACCGTTTTGGCTGAAAGACTCAGATTCATTAAGCTCATCACACTTTGCGCGACCACAAGCGCTGAAATAGTGGGGAACAACAAGTTTAAATACAGCGGGTCGCCGGTCACCAGTGGCGCAAACAGGCTCACCGCGAGTTGATATACGTACGGAGTGTAGGTCGTGGCCAGCACGGTTAAGCCAAAACACCAGAGCGCAATCCGATTGCGATGAAGCCAAGTTTTGTCGGACCAAAAGGCCGCGAGCGCCAAGAGCAATCCAATGATTCCAAAATAGCTAAGGTTAGCGGACTCAAATGAAAGAGCGCTGGTGGCCCCCACCGCGTTCCAGCCGAGAAATTCCGGAATTAGGGTGCGAACCAAAAGAGTTTGCGCGCCCGTCTGTAAAAACCGCGTGGGATCGGGGTTTATGCGGTTGCTTTCGAAGCCCGCGATGATCAGCGGCATCAGTTTTGCCGAGGCCAGCGCCACTCCGGCGAAGGCGGCGCCAATGAATATCAATGCGCGTTTGGCAAAGTGCCGCTCCTGAAAGCTGAACCGCACGATGAGGGCGCCAAGCCACGCGAACGCGCCCTGCGATAACAGCCCGGAAATGAACATAAGTCCCACTGTCAGACTCAGCCATAAAAACGAGCGCAGGTGGGACCGGTCATCTTCAGTCGCCAACAAATAGATCAAGATCGATAAGTAGAATAAACTGATCACGGTGCCCATCGCCGACACCGACCACATCATGGCGGGGCTCAAAATAAATGACGAAGCTCCAAACAATGCCGGCAGGGGCGCCGTTTTTCTTAGCAGTCCAAAGTATACAAATGCTCCTGAGCCAAACAGCAAGAGGTAAAGGCGGAGTGTGAGTAAATTTAGAAACCAAAACTTGGAGTGGCTGAAAGGAATCACAAACCACATGGTCCAGTCAAAGCTGGGGTTCAAAGTGTCACCCATAAAATTGTATCCTGAGGCCACAAAGGGATTCCACATCGGAAACTGAAGGTGCGCCAGCCTGTCGAGGGCGAATTTATAAAGGGGGAGAACGTTCAGCCAGAGATCGCCCGTTCCTCTAAAAGTCAGCCCGTAGGCAAGCTCGAGGAATGGCAGCGCGGACGCGGCCGCCAAAACTGCAAGGTGGCGGATTGTGACCCGGCTCACTTTGCCGGTTTCTGCGCCACCACGATCATTTCATTGGTGGGAATACAAATTGCAAAATCAGGAATCAGCCGGCTGAGAAGACGGCCCATAAGAGGAAAAATTCTCCAGCCGCTGAACGCGCCCATGCGAAAAAACAGGTCGGCGACTTCGTAACGCGAAAAATAAGTTTTGGCGTGCACCACGCTCAAGCCGGCCGCTTCCGACATGCGGGTGAGGCTGCGCTTGCTGAAGTAGTGAAGGTGCTCAGGAGGTTTGAGCGAATAGAAGGGTAATTTTCCTTCGGTGTCGATCGTAGTGACAATTAAGCAGCCGCCCGGTTTTAAATAGCCGGCGATCTTTTTAGTGATGTCGAGGGGATCGATGAAGTGTTCTATGGTTCCGATGCTGACGACGAGATCAAATTTACCAAGCGAGGCGTCCGCGGCCTCGAATGCTTGATCACGGACATCGAGTCCTAGGGTCTTTTTAGCGTACTGAACGGCGTTGGCGTTGAATTCAATTCCGACCACGTCACATTTGTTGCCGGTCAGGCGTTTCGCTTCATCCAGAAAAAAACCATAGGCGCAGCCCACATCTAGAACGCGGGCACCCTCAAGTTGAACATGGCGCTGGGCTAATTTTAGAATCGCACGCGCGTTTTTCCGGTGAACAGGTTCGTCTTTAAGGTAAGAGGAATAGCCTATGGTTTGATCGGTGCGTGCTTCGAAATACTCATCCGAGTAAAATGCCTTAAGCATGTCTATGGTCACTGTATCCATGACAAACTTGTGGCCGCAGGCTGAACAGTCCACGATATTGAAATTGTTAACGGTCTCATAAGGCTCGGTCGGCGAACCGCAAGTGTAACAGCGTGGGGCCGACGGAACGGCGTCCAGAGTCACCTTCTGTTTGGGCACTATATTATATGCCGGCTGCCGGTTGTGCAAAACGCCCCCTGAGATACCTCTAGAGTATACTACCGGATCGGACTCTTCTCTAACTTAGATTGGTCTGGCCCGGTCCAAAGGCTACTTGGACAGCCAGTCGGAAATGTAACCCTTGTAGCGATCAAGGAATTTCTTGGGAAGGCCCTTAGTGGTGCCGATCATTTTGCGGCATTTAGAGGAGCCGCAGTGGCAGCGCATGCGCCAATGAAGATTGCGTTCCGACATGCCGTAGTCCCAGGTGATATGCTCGCCCTTGTGGATTTTCCGCATGGCCACGATTTTAAATTTTCCTTTGATGCCGCAATTGGGTTCACAGGAATGGTTGATCCAGCGGGCGATGCCGTTGGAGTCGCGCCATTTGCGCCGCGCGAACTGAATCACATGATTGAACAAGTCATCGTTCCATTGCTCGTAATCATATGTGAAAATCGGGCCGTCAAAGGCCGCGATCTCTTCGCCCACTCGAATCGGGGCCTTGGCGAAAACGCCCTTACCGAACTTCTTGGTTTGTTTTACGAAGACCTTGCGGCTATCCACTGTTTAAAATTCATAACAAGGCCGGCGGCGGCGGTCACACGGATTTATTGGAATATTTAAAATTCATTTCTTCGGTCTGGTCGGCGATGGCTTTGATGTTCAAAGTGCTCTCGACAACGTAACGGGGGCGGCGCTTGACCTCAAGGAATATGGAGTTGGTGTAGAGTCCGACAATGCCCAGGGCGATCAGTTGAAGACCACCCAGAAAAAGGCTGACGATCATGATCCCGGACCAGCCCGGCACGGCGCCGCCGGTGAACTTTACGACAAAAGCATAGACCGCGAGGCAAAAGGAGAAAAATGAAACCACAAAGCCCGCCAGCGACACCAGCTTAAGTGGTGCGTCACTAAAAGAGATCAATGCCGAATCGAGGAAATAGGTAAGCACGCGGTAACTTAAAAATGGCATTTTAGTTTCGCCGGCATGGCGCGGTTTTCTCACATAGAAGAGCTTTTCTTGTTTGAAACCCACATAGGTTGCGATGCCGCGCATGAAAGGGTTCCGCTCCTTGAACCGCAGAATCTCGTTGAGCGCCCGGCGTGAAATCAGCTTAAAGTCGCCACAATTGTAGTCCAGCGGCACTTTGGACAGCTTCATCAGGATTTTGTAGCCGATTTTGGCCACCAGCAGTTTCAAAAAGCCCTCACCTTCGCGGGAGGTGCGGATGGTGTGGACCACGTCGGCATTTTTCTCGCGCCAAACGGTCAGCATTTCCGGAATCACTTCCGGCGGATCCTGCAGGTCCGCATCGAGATAAACACAGAGATGGCCCGTGGACATTTCCATTCCCGCCATGGCGCATTCGTCATGGCCGAAATTCCGCGACATATTCACCACTTTAACCCGCGGATTTTTCTCGGCCGCCCGTGACAGGATAGCGAGTGAGCGGTCCGAGGAGTTGTCATTCACAAAAATCAGTTCATAGTCGCCCAAATATTTGAGCGCAATTTGTTCATCGAGAACCTTGGGCAGGCGGACAAGGGCCTCGGGAAGGTTCATCTCCTCGTTATAAAACGAAAAGATCACCGACAGTTTTGCCAGGTGCGGAGGCACCGAATTTTGAGGAACGATATCCATTTCCTAATGATAGCGCTCCAGCCGTGGAAGTCCTAGGCCCCCCGACCTCCCCGGCACGAAGGTCTAGTCCCGGAGGCCAATCCGCACATTTTTGCACATTGGCGCACAGCTCCCGCGCGTGTGCGCTAGAAATATCTACCGTACATCCTAGGGATAAAGCCGTGCTAATCCCTCACCAAACAATTTATCTACATTTTTTGTAGGGGGAACCAATGAGAAACCTTTTTGTCATTATTGCGGCTTTGTTCGCTGTTAACGCTCAAGCTGAAACTGTTGATTGGATGACTCAACTCGAAAACTACCGCGTGGAAGTCAAAGCCTACAGCGCTCAAGATTTGTTCTGGGGCCAATTCGGTAACTACACTAAAGCTGGTTTGGGTTGCACAGGCGCCGGTGCCTCCACTGTGATCGCCTTTGTGACGGACACAATTCCGCTCACAAATCCCGTAGCCGAATGGGTCGGCAACAAAGCTAACGCCCGGTATGAAACCTACCAAGCCTTCTGGCGCTGGGAAACTTTGGCTAACGTTGGCCGTGGTGCCACCGGTGGCGCCTTGATGGCGGGATACGAAGGCTTTGAGTGGATCGTGCTTTGGCTAAAAGGCGACACCACACAAGCTTTCTCCGAACTTGCTAAGGTCTATGCTTCGACATTTGCTACGGCTGAAGCCATGTTTGCCAAAGAAGGCGCTTGCTTGATGAACGTCGCTCGCGTTGCAGTAGTGCGCGCTGAGTACCGCCGCCGCGAAGGCCTGGCTCCGACGCTGCCCTTTACGCCCATGCACCAGCCCCGTTAATCATCTGATTTGACGCACCCTTGACGGTCCTTTATCGTCAAGGGATGAAGTCCAAGGACGCGGCGGTTTCGAGATTTGAATCTTGGGCCGCCATTGCCATTTTTGCCGGCGTTGTTATCGCCGGCATTTACCGTCTGTTTTTCGGCATTTCCGTCGCGGACGAAGCCCAATACACAGCTTTCACATACTTTCCCACAATCGGCGCGCGATGGTTTGTCGATGACTACACCATTCAACTCACCTCGGCGATTTTAGTTTCTCCCTTTGTAACCGTCTACGCATTTTTTTTCGGCACCGAGGCCCTCACGCTTTACACACGCCTGTTGTATTTAACCTCGGCCACAGCCACGGCATTGTTAACCGCGAAATTCTTGAGCCGTTTTTGCCGTTGGACTGTGGCGCTGGTTCTTGGAAGCGTTCTCGTGGCCTACGTGCCATTCGGCATGGCGTGCCTCAACTACAACACCATGGGCAGCCAATATTTCGGAGTGGCTGCTATACTTTCCCTTATGGGCCTTATGGATGGCCGCCGAAGTTATTCATTCTGGGGCGGGGTGTTCTGGGTTTTATGCGTTTTTAGTTATCCCACGGCGATGATCACTTTCTTTATCTTCTCCGCAATCATAACCGTTTTATTTTATAAAAAGAAAAATTGGCTGAAAGGTTTTGTAAAGCCATTTTTCCTGGGTCTGATTGCACCTAGCGTAATTCTGGTGGGCGTTTTGTTGTGGCTGGGAATCGGCAATATCCAGAAAGCCGTTGAACTGTCACGCACCGTGAACATGCCCTTTCAGGCTTACAAAATTTTATTCGGGCTCGAGCTCTTGAGCACGTACTTGCCGCCCTGGTGGCTGGTGGGCTTAATTTTAACATCATGGGTGGCGCTGATTATTGTGCGGCCGCAGTGGTCCTTCCTCGGTTTTGTGGCCTTTCTCTTGGCGTATATATTTATGGGAGGCAAGTCGGAGGGCGCGTTCGGTTCGATTTTGTGGCCGATGACCGAAGTCCTGATTCTGATCGTGGCCGCTCAGCATTGGCGCCAAATGAATGAATTTTCCCGCGTGGTGGTGATTGGCTTTGTGGTGCCGGCCATTTGCGGGTCGATTGTCGCCTGGATGACGAGCCGAATGACAATTTACAATATGCATGGAACCGCAATTTTCGCCGCTGTGGGCACCGTGGCCCTGGCCGCGCAACGGGCCCGGGTCGCGGGCTGGTCTCTCGCGCTGATTCTTTTAACGTTCACACTGAAAACACAATTCACCCAGAGTTATGAGGACGATCCACCGGCAAAACTCTCCTACACCGTGGCCAGCGGCCCGTTTAGATTTTTGCATACCAATCCTCGCAAGGGCGAGGTGATCGAGACGCTGCAAAAAGATTTAAAAACTTTGCCGGAATATGGATCTATTTTATTTAAAGACCATTTTCCAGCCGGATTTTTAATGACCAGCCTCAGGCCGCGCGGGCCCTATATTAATATTCTTCCGGCATTTATTCATTTCAGAGAACGGGGGGGATATTATAATTTATTTCAGAACAAAGATTATTTTACCGATTACGTGGTGGAGTTCCGCTACTTCCCAATGAGTGAAGAGAATTGGTATTACATGGACGTGGATCCTGAAAATCCCACGCAAGAATTATTTAAACAGGACCCCTTTCACAATTTCTTTATGAAGAGCGGCGAGTATCAGGTGATTCTCGACCGCGGTGTCTACCGGATTCTGAAGAGAATCATTGGCCGCTGATTTCGCCATCGCGGATTTGAAAGCGCGTGAAGGCAAGAGCCGCCGGTGATTTTAACATCTGGCCGACCGCCTTGATATTGATCCCGATATACTGATTGTCCATGGTGCTGGTGAACAGCCGGAAGCGGCCATTGAAGTTACAAAACTGCTGACGGCCGCCTGCCCCGTGCTCCCGGCCCGCGATAAAAATTTTGTATTTCATGCGGTTGGTGAGGGCCCTTTTAAACAGCCCACCCTTCACGGTGCCGGAGCGGTCGATGCTGAGGGTGATCTCATAGCCGTTCAAGATGCCTTTGCGTGGTTCAAACAATTCACTGACTGGCGCGCCGATGGTGGGCGTGAACACGGGCGCGACCCACTGGTCAAAAATGTCCGCGTCGTCAGTGCAAAAACAAGCACCGGGCTTGACCGATCCGCCGGCGACGGCGAGCTGGCCCAGTTGTTCGGAGCTGACAAATTCACCACATCCGGCCTGCAGCGCCAGCTTGTCCATTGTGGCATGCTGTTGAAAAACTTGAGTCATCATGGCGGAAATCTCAGCGGCGTCCAAATTGGTCAGACCGGCCAGCACCAGGGCGCCCGCGATCACCGCCGGGCTGCTTTTGAAATTTTCCTTAAGGCTCAATTGGCCGTCGGCCATGGCGGCTAAGCCAAAGGTCATCAACGAGGTCAGTAATAGGGCCTTCAAAGTACGCATAAACATCCTTAATTGTGAACACTGCTTGTACTTGGGCGGCGCAAGTTGTTCACCTGTTGATTTTTCAAAATGCGCGGCTAAAACTAGTGAGCATGTACAAGCATGCGGTTATTTTGGCGGGAGGGAAAGGCACACGGCTCAGGCCCCTGACCGACAATCTTCCCAAGCCCATGGTCCCGGTGGGCGGCAAGCCATTCCTCTACTGGCAACTGCTTTACCTTAAAGAACAGGGCGTGAGCGATGTGCTTTTGCTGGTGTCCTATCTGGCGGAAGTCATCAGCGGGCATTTCACTAAACATCCGATTCCAGGGCTAAACATCCGTTATGCACTGGAGGACACGCCAATGGGAACGGGGGGGGCCCTGAAGCACTCTGTGAAAGAACTTCCCGAACACTTCTGGCTACTCAATGGAGATTCATTTTTGTACACGGATTTGCCGTCCATGGCGAAGCAACATGATGCCGCCGCCATGGAGGGTACGCTCGCCGTGGCCAGTCCGGAAGTGGTTCCGGTTCCCGCGAACTTAAAGTGCGCCAAGGGTTTGGTCATGGAATATCAAAAAGACGCCGGCCCGGGGTTTACCGAAGTGGACGCGGGCGTGTATTTATTGTCACGTAAGACTATTGAAGCGGGTCCGAGCGGGGTGTTTGATATCGGCGCCTACTGGCCGGCGGTCATCGCGCGGAAAAAACTGGGCGCATTCACGGTGTGGGATCGATTTTTTGATATCGGAACGCTTGAACGGCTGCACACGTTCGAAAAACATTTGAAGGATTATTTTTGATCTTCGCCATACTCTTGCCGCTGGTTTTGGCCATTCAGATTCTCACGATGCCCAGGCAAACGGTCGGAACGGACAGCTCCGCGATTAGATTGGTGTCCGCTAATTTGGTTCAGACGGGAGAGATGGGGATTCCTTTCAGCCGTAAAGATGAGTTGGACCCTTCTTTGATCCGCCTTCCTGGTCAGTTTTTTGTCGAAAATGAAGCGCGCCAAAGATTATATTCACGCTGGGGCGAGATGAACACTCTGCTCTATGCAATCCCCGAGTTGTTTCGCCATGGCACTGAGCTCCGCGCCGATGACGAATGGATGATGTGGCAAAATGCGCTGAATATATTATTTGCGCTGCTGATTCTTATTTATTTTATTTTGATCGGGAAAAGTTTGAAGGCCTCGTCCTTCGCCATGACAATGTTTGTCCTCTGCTGTTTTTATGGAACGTTCACCTGGGTTTATTTGCGGGCGCATAGTTACGAAATTTTCCAGCTGTGTTTCTTCCTGGGCTTTTTCTATCACTTTGTCGGCTATTTTCGCTCTCGGTCGGTTAAACATTTTGCCGTGGCTCAAATTTTTTTGCTCGCGCTGATTCATGTCAAAACGGTTTTTATTGTGCTCTATGCACCCAGTTTTTTGGTGATCGCGCTGGAGAGCAAAAAACTTCCCGGTAAAATTAGGGATACGGCATACTTGGGGCTAAGTGCCGCCGTGGCGGTGGCGTCCATTTGGGCCATCGGGTATTTCAAGCTTGGCACGTTCACTTTAACCGGTGAGCCGCCTTTACCAAAAGGTTGGGACTCCCCGTGGATGGTGAGGGCATTTCCCTACAGGTTGCAGGATTACGCCATCGGACCCAAATCCAGTTTTGCCCTGTACTTTCCGCCTTTGCTTTTGGCGCTTGGTTTTTGGCCGCGTTTTTACCGGGCGCACCGGCGTGAGGCGATCCTTCTTCTGTCAACTTTCGTAATTTTCGCCGGCATGATGTTGTGTTACTCCACCTGGGGCGAGTGGTGCATCGGTCCGCGCTATTTTTTATTCTTGCTGCTGCCGATGACGTTCCCGCTGTTGACGGCGTTATCCGAGATAAAGCAGCGCAAATGGCGGGCCACGCTGGCCGCCGCCGTCGTGGTGATCACCGTTCCGTTTGTTTTTTTGTATTGGAATTTAAACGCCCGTCCGATTTTCTCCCGGCACTGGTTGATTGGATTCGTGGCCGAGTCCCGTTCGGATGACCAGGTGGAATTAAGAAAATATTTGGACACGACCAACGATTTCTCAATTATCCTGGGCCTCAACCATTTTCTCGCCGGCGCGGAACATTTCAATCCGGTCGACGCGGTGCTTGGGGGGCAGTCGCCGGAGCGGGCGGCCGTCGGCCGCGCGAATATCCGCGCGAAATTCTCGGAAGTCTTTTCCTGCAATTATTATTTTGAATTTTTGTGCCCGTGAGGAATTAATGAAACTGTGGTCTCAAATTAAAAAAATCGGCATTGGGGACGCCTGTCTCTGGTCCAGCTACATTTACATTTGTTGGCTCCTGCTCAGTCCCGAGATGACCTGGGTTCTTCCGGAGGCGTTTCATATTAAAAGCCACATCATGAGCCAATCGGGTTCGGGGTATGGATGGCCTTTTATTGAAATGTGGAATTATCAAGCGTTTGAATTCGCTCCCAGGCTGACCCGGCCACTGTCTTCGCTGTTTGACATTATTGATACTCTTGTCCGCGCCAATTTATGGAGCCTCTTCCCGCCGCACGCGAGCCTGTCCTTAACCTACATATTTTCCCTGATTCTTACGCCCTATCTTTTATTCCGGATGTTTTTAAATTTTGGAGTGCCCGCTCAGTTGGCAAAAGTGGGCGTGGCCTTATTTCTTATTCACCCAGGACAGTTGTCTTTGGTTCCGATGCTCTTTCGCTCAGCTAAAGCCATGGTTCAATTTTTCTTTGTCGCGGCTTTTGTTGTTATGAGCAGCAAGGACAACACAAAAAAATCAGTGAGGCCGTGGGTTAGGCAGGCGGTTATGCCTTTGCTGATACTGGTGGCCTGTCTATTTGATGAAACAGGCGTCATAATTTATCCTGTGGTGGTCATATTTTTTTGGGCGGATATTCTGAAAAAGCCGTTCCAAATGGCAATGATGGTGGCGGTTCCGGCGGTTGTCGGTCTGCTCTACTTTTTTATCTTTCCCTATTGTGCCGTGTTGGCGGGCTTTGAACGGCCTCACCTAATGAACTACTCCGCAAGCAATGGCTCGGTTTTTCCTTCATTCTTGGTGTTTCTGTCGGGCACTTTGATGAACTTTCGAATTATGGCCGTTGAGAGTCTGGGGCTATTCTCTCCGGAATTGTTTCAGGAATGGCTGCTTAAGAGTTGGATGACGCTCCATTGGGCTGTATTGATCTTCGGAGTGGTGGGCGGCGCGGTGGTGTTGCGCAAGAAATCTCCGGATAAAAAAGCAATGCGGCTCCTAAAATGTGCCGTGGTGGGTTTTATTGTCGCGTTTGCGGTTCAAAACACTTTAATGCATACGGTTGGCAATTCAGTTTGGGGGCCCTTTTGGTACTTTTCCACCTCTTCAATCTCCTTTGCCACACTAATTGTGTTTCTCGGGCACATATTCAAGTCCCACAAATTTTTCTACGTTCCCGTCATCAGTATTATGGCGGTCTTGATGTACACGTTCCCACACACAAATTATATTTACAAAAGGCTTCATTTTTATCCGAACGATCCGGGAGTCATTAAATTCATGTTCACCAATGAACTGAACCGGTTTGAATTTAAACTTGGTCCGGATTTCGATCTGACCGAAGCAAAAAGCAAGTGCATGGAGCTTCAACATCGCTCCGGTGAGTGTGTAATTCCGAAAGAGCTTTATTGGCTCCCGGTGGAACTGGGATGGAGAGTGGGAATGGCGGATCTTTTTGATTTTCATGCGAGCGACAAAGGCTTAACGACGTATACCATACAAAAAAAGTAAAGAATTGAGGCCTGATTTCGCGTGGCGATTTACCATTTGAATGCCACGCCCTGGCGGGGGCATTCGGCGCAAATTGGCAGAGGCTTACGTCCTTGGGTGGCGTGAATGGTGCGCATGGTTTGAGCCTTTTCGCCGTTCCACACTTTTAAAATATCGGAGATTCCCACATTAAACTGTTCGTACGCGGGAGCGTCGCTCCAGGTCACGTGATCACAGCAGGGGTAGACGTTGGTGTTCCAATCGACGGTCAGCACGGTCCACAGCCAATCGCATGGCACATCGACCGGCAAGGGCTTGTTGCCTTGCGGAGCTTCGGTCGATTCCATTCCGCGCGGATTGCCGGGCCGGAGATTGAACATGATTCCTAGGCGAGCGGCGAAGGCGGCGGCCTCTTCGATTTCATGAAGGTTGTGGTTGTACTTGATAAAGTCGAGCATCACGATGGTGCCTTTGCCGGATTGATGGTTTAGCTCAACGAACTTTTCGATATTTTTCTTAATGGTTTCAACATTGCCCTTACGGTGTTGAATTTTGTGAATGTCTTGAGTGAAACCGCTGATATGAATTTTTAAAAAATCTAGGCCCGCATCTAGCAATTTTTTTGAGTTCGCTTCGTTGAGGATCATTCCGTTAGTGGCGATCAGCGTGCCGACCTTCCGGTTCGTGGCATGTTGAATGGCGGCGTATACGTCTTTGGAAAGCAGCGGCTCTCCGTTCACGTAGGGAACCGACAGCAGCAAGTACGGCGCGGTTTGGTCGATAATTGTTTGATAGACATCCAAAGGCAGCTTGCCCTTGGCCATTGGCGCGCTGTTGGCGGGATTGGTGTTGTAAATGTCGCCGCGGGAGCTGCGGCAAAATACGCAGGCTTCGTTGCAGTCATTCCACAGTTCGAAGTTGATCAGGAATGGCGACTTCGCCGCCACTTTTAGGCGGAGAAAATAGGAAACATAACAATACACCGTATTGACGATTTTTCTTACTGAGAGTTTCCCCGTCAGCAGCAGGCGGAGCATGATGCGCATCCGCACGCCCATGTAACTATTGGTGCGGTTGAGTCCGTCAAAGTGCGCATCGACAAAAGGGTGCTGGGCCGTCGGCAGCCGCGGGTCGAGATCAGGTTTTTGTTTTAAGAGACCCATTGTTTAATATCATCGGCATTTTGGCCCGGCCAAATGATAGGCCTTAAGTCGGGCTGGTCGAGGGGTTGTCAGTGCGGCACGAGGGGGCTAACCTACAAAATGAAATGGCTCACCTCCAAAAAGCCTTAAAGCCAATTTTATTTCTGCTGTTCACATCTGCTGCCGGGTACGTGCTGGCCCGCTGGTTTTTTCCCATTAGGGACATTCTTTTATATGACGAAGTGATTTTTTTGCCGGAACGGCTTTGGTTCAAGAGCCGTTTGGACTGGCTGACCCACGTTCTGTTCTTTGCTCAGAATCGCATTGTTTATTGCGGCGATTTTATGCTCATCCGCCCACTCTTTCTGTTATGGATCGGCATCCAGGATATTATTTTTCGCACCGACCGGGTGGCGCAGAATTATTTTCTCATTTTTATAACCGGCGTAAGTTTCGCCGGATTTTTTTCAGTCACGTATAAGCGTGCCGGAAAATTCCTGGCGGCGGCGGCGTTTATCTATGCGTTCACCTGTTTGCGGGGAATGATTCTGTACACGTGGCCGCACATCAATGGGTATTTAGTCAGTATCACATTGTATGTGCTAGCGGGGTCTCTGCTGGTTTCTCCTAAAATAAACGGCGTCCGTGCCACACTAGTGGGCGTATGCTTTTTTGTCGCCGAGAACTTTATGGAGTTTGTTCCAGTGGCCATCGCCACCTTGATCGGTTTTGAACTTCTTCTGTGGCGTACGAAGAGGGAAAAGCGCCAATCCAACCTCCGCCTAGCCGCCATGGTGGGCTCGCTCGCGGCCTATGGAGCGGTGGTGCTGCTCGGTTACTTGGTGTTCCGGCCGCCCGGGATCTTTGCTCCGTCGGAAACAGATAAATTCAGCTTCGGTCCGGAGCTGTTTGACCGTCTGTACAATGGAATTATGCAGCTGGCTTTCTCCATTCTCGATGAGTTTACGCCATTTCCGATGAATCCCGGGCCGGTTTTCTACATACGGTGCGCGTTCGGAGCCGTGCTGATCGGCGCGATTCTGTGGGCCACCGTAAGGAAATTGCGGGCGGAAGAAACGCGTAAAATATTAATTTGCCATGCGGCCGTGCTGACGATGTTGGGCGGATTGTTCTTTGGCCGCCTTCTCACCCGGGGGACCATCGGCATTCACTACTACGCCATGATTCAGTATTTTCTGGTTATGGCCGCGATACTGGCCATTCCCGTTTCCTGGAAGGCGTGGCCGCGAATTTTAATTGGCTGTGTTCTATTGGCCTCAAGCGTGCGCTCCGCCTACTATGTTGGGGAGAGAAACGAACGGGACAAGGCCGGGGCCGCCCGTGGAATCCGCGCGATCGAAGAAATAATGGAATTCTTGGATCAACACCACGACCGCTGCTTCTCGGGCCTCTCCGGCCCGGGCTATTTTAGTGAAGTGGGGAATACAATATTGCAGGAACAATCTTGCGGCTGGCGGCCTGGAGCTCCGGCTTATTTTGAAATCGGGCCGGACGGCGCGGCCAAGGAATACCTTCCACAGCCGGAGCTCGAACCGTGGAAGTCGGTTCATCTTTTGGACAAGCTGCCGGCGCCCTTGCCCAGTCCCGCCGTCGCCGAGTTTCTGAAGGGCCAGCCATACAATATTCGTGAGGCCCAGCAGAACTTGCGCCACGACGGCAACATCAGTCTTCGACTGCTCGGAGCGCCGATTGAAGCCAAGGAACTCACCGCAAAATTCCGCACTGCGGATTCATTCCCGGAACTCTACAATGTCGGCATCGCTATAGTGAATGGCGGAAGTGGGCTGTTTTTTATCCTGCTCAACAATGTTCTTACGGTGCAATCGATGGCCGGCAACGGCCAGTTGACCAGCCTGGGGTCGGTTCAGGTGAATGAAATGAAACGGGAGTTCGCTTTACGGATCACCGAGACGGCCAATGCCTGCCAAATTTTCTACGATCAATTCTTGATTATTCAGATCGGCAAATGCCTGTCGGGACAAAATTATGTGGGGACATTTAGCCTGCCCAATGGAACACCGGAAGAAACTCTGGTGGATTTTTCGTTTAAACCTTAGGACTAAAATTTCGGCATGTGCAAAAAGTCGATGGTCCTTCGGTAGACGGCCAGGACCCGGTTGCCCTTTGGGGTCAGGCGATATTGATCGCCATCCTTGTACATATAACCGCCATAAACCATATCGTCGAAGCGCCGGAGGACTATCGATTTTGTGTCATACATTTTGAGCATTTCCTCAGCCGTAACCGAACTGTTCGGATTTTCATCCGTCATCCGCAACATGCGGAATGTGATCGAGCGGTCGGCGGTAAAATAAAATTCGAGATAGCCGACAAAAAGTAAAGCGTAGAGCAGGGACGCCACCAAAAGCGGAAGAAATTTGACGACGGGACTGTTGGCTAAACCCAGCTTAGTCAGCAGCGAGGATTCGCTTGGCAGGAACCGGTAAATCACAAACATCAAGCCTAGGCCCAAGAGAGCCGCGCCCATAACGGAGTTCACGCGGTCATAGGGATTGCCGAAGTGGAAGTGCAGCCAGTGTCCAAGTACGAAAACCGTAAACGAGAGAAGCGTGGCGATAGTCAGTCTAATCATTTAACGCCCGCGACCGGAATAACATACGTGTACCGCCCAAAGAGAAAGTGAATCCATCGATCATCGGGTTGATTCTCAAACTTCATGCCGGGAATGCCAAGATTTTCCGTGGCATGGAGCACCAGGTAATCAATTTTGTTGGCGCGGCAGAAGCTGATCAGTCCGCTCAGATCCATTCGTGACGTCATGGCCATGGCTTGGAAATTGGGGTCGACCATGTCGAACATTCCAAAGTTGGGATGATGGTGATAACTCTGCCAGTAAGTGGTGAGGTAGCCCCACATAAAAGGCACTTCAAAGATTGTAGCCCGGGCGGGGGTCGAATCGCGCAGATAGGTGTAAGCCTGTGGCACCAGCGTGGTGTCTGAGTAAAAATTCTGGTGAAAGTACCCGAGATCAATCGCAAACAAGAGTCCGAGGATGAACTTCGCCAAGCGCCCGGTTTTGATGGAATCCAACAGGACAATAAACACAAGGATCATGCCGACTGAGGCCACATAACCAAAGCGGGACATGGTGCGG
>JANMVK010000641.1:0-1153 GCA_031392725.1 Pseudobdellovibrionaceae bacterium | reverse complement strand
AGCCAGTTCTCATTTTCGGAAAAGCAAGCGCAGGCCATTCTCGAAATGCGTTTGCAGCGCTTAACCGGTCTTGAGCGGCAGAAAATAATGGATGAACTGGCCGAGGTACAAAAGTCCATCGAATGGCTCAGAAAAGTTTTGGGCAACGTCGAAGAAATTTTCAAAATTATCGTGAAGGAACTGGAAGAAACCAAAACCAAGTACGGCGATGCCCGCCGCACCAAGATCGAGCGCTCCAATGAGGAACTCCAGCTTGAGGATTTGATCGCCAAGGAAGATGTGATCATTTCGATGACCTTCTCGGGCTATATCAAGCGCATCGCCATTGATGAATACCGTCTGCAGAAGCGCGGCGGCAAGGGGCTAAAGGGCGCCGAGCAACGTGAGGAAGATTACGTGTGCCGGCTGTTCTCGGCCAACACTCACACCATGCTGCTGTCGTTCTCCGATCGTGGAAAATTATATTGGACCAAAGTGCACGAATTGCCGCAGGGCTCGCGCACCAGCAAGGGCAAGGCGATCAACAACGTGATCCAATTGTCCTCAGGCGAAGCGGTTCGCGCGATTTTGCCGGTGGAAGAATTTAAGGCGGAAATGTTCGTAGTGATGCTCACTGAAAAAGGCATTATCAAGAAAACCTCGCTCGACGCCTTCTCGCGTCCGCGCCCGAGTGGCCTGATCGCACTGACCATCGAACTCGAAGACAATTTGATCGAAGCTAAAATGTCCAAAGGCAAAGACGATATTTTTATTGTCACCAAAGAAGGCATGTCGATCCGCTTTGATGAAGAAGACGTGCGCGCCATGGGCCGCGCCGCCCGCGGCGTAAAAGGCGTGACTCTTTCCAAAGACGACAAAGTGGTCGGCATGGAAGTGATCGCCAAAGACAGCAAAGAGACCATTTTGATTGTGACTGAAAATGGTTTCGGCAAACGCACCAGCATGGAAGAGTACCGCCTGCAAAACCGCGGCGGCATGGGACTCATCACGCAAAAAACCACCGACAAAGCCGGAATGGTGGTGTCGGCGCGTTTGGTCCACGACAAGCATCAAATTTTATTAACCACCAATAACGGCCAGGCCATCCGCATGCGTTGCTCGGATATTTCCGTGATCAGCCGCAACACTCAAGGTGTGAAGCTGATGAACCTCA
>JANMVK010000139.1:0-5153 GCA_031392725.1 Pseudobdellovibrionaceae bacterium | reverse complement strand
GTCGGGGGAGACCTACGTATGAGTTCTAAAGGCATCTTTTCAGCGGTGAGTGGGGCGATGGCGCAAGAATCGCGGCTCGACACCATCGCGAATAATTTAGCTAACGTGAACACGGCGTCATTTAAAAAGGACCGGCAGGTCTTTAGTGAATATCTCTCCGCCAATGAAAAAGAACAAAATCTGATCAACGTTCCCCGCATTCCGGCCAGCGTTGAAAGTTTTTATGATATGCAGGGCGGGGACACGGCCTACGTCAATCCCTCCGGCACTTACACCAATTTTGAACAGGGCGCGATGCGCGCCACCGGCTCCAATCTGGATATGGCCATTGAAGGCCGCGGATTTTTTGAAGTGCTCACGCCCCAGGGTTTGCGCTGGACCCGCAACGGCGCCATGCAAATCGACAACACCGGCCGCCTGGTTTCCAAAGAAGGATATCCGGTTTTAAAAGAAGGTCAGAATGAGCCCGCCCAAAGGGTCATTCAACTGACGGGCCGGAACGTGACCATCGCCGCTTCGGGAGAAGTGTTCGACGGCGGCAACAATCTAGGCAAACTCGCGATCAGCGATTTCGCTGTGCTCGACGATTTACAAAAAGTCGGAAATTCACTCTATACGCTTAAAGCCAACGCCGGCTCGGCGCCGCTGCCCGCGCAGGAGGCGAAGATCCATCAGGGCTATTCCGAGGGCAGCAACGTCAATGTGATTGAAGAGATGACGGATATGATCACCGCCAACCGGGTGTTTGAAGCCACACAGCAAGCAATCAAAGCGGAAGACACCATGGACGATAAACTGATCAACCAAGTGGGCAAGGTGTAATGTATGATTCGTTCACTTAATACCGCCGCGACCGGCATGAAGGCGCAACAGACTGCGATGGACGTGACGGCGAATAATCTCGCCAACGTCGCCACCACCGGCTTCAAAAAAGCGCGCGCTGAATTTGAAGATCTCATGTATCAAACCCAAGTGGAACCCGGAGCCGCGACCGGCATGAACTCCATTTCACCAACCGGCGTGCAAGTCGGCCTCGGAGTCAAGACATCCGCGGTCGCCAAAGACTTTGAACAAGGCTCCACTAGAATCACCAACGGCGCGTTTGATTTGGAAATTCAGGGCGCGGGATTTTTCCCGGTGCAAATGCCCAACGGACAAATCGGCTACACTCGTGACGGTTCATTTAAAAAGGGCCCCGACGGCCGCATTCAAGACAAAAACGGCAACCTGCTCCAGCCCGAAATCACAGTGCCGCCCAATGCCTCCGGCGTGGAAATCGGAGCCAACGGCCAAGTGCAGATCGTGATCGAAAACAATTTGCAGCCGCAAAGCATCGGCCAAATTCAGCTGGTGGGTTTCGTTAATCCCGCGGGCCTAAAGGGCCTCGGCGGAAATTTATTCGTGCCGACCAATGCCAGCGGACTTCCGCAACAGGCCATACCGGGACAAAACGGCTTGGGCGCCATCGCTCAAGGCCAACTCGAAACCAGCAACGTCAATATAGTGGATGAAATGGTGGGAATGATCACCACTCAGCGCGCTTACGAAACTAATTCCAAAGTGATTCAAGCTTCGGACGCCATGTTACAGGCAATCAATAATTTGAGGTAACTTTGAAACTGCTGATCGGTCTTCTAATTTTGCAAGTGAACGCAGCCGGTGCTGAAGCACTTCTTAGGGTGCGTCCCCATGTGGTGGTGAGCCCGGGCTCCGACGTGAAACTGATGCAGCTGGTGGATGCGCAAGGATTAAGTAAAGAGAGCGAAAATATTCTGCAGACCACGCCCATGACCAAGGCGCCGGCTTACGGCGAACGCCAGGAGTTGGCTCCCGCCAGCCTGATGGAGGCGTTACGTCCCATCGTGCAGGCCGAGCGCGCCCGCTCCGGCACCAGCGTGCACTTGCTGCTGCCCAAAAATGTGGTGATCGACACCATGAAGCGCGAATTGGACAGCGAAATGATTTGGACGGAGCTGAAACAAGTGTGGCAGCCGCTCTGCTCAGATTGCAAATTGGAATTGGAAGGCTTAAGCCTGCCCGCCATTCAGGGCGTGCGCGATTGGTCGCTGAGAATTAAAAGTGAGCTGCCGCGCGGAAGTTTCTCCATCCCGGTCAGCATCACCCGCGAGGACACCGCCATCGTCAATGCGTGGATCAGCGGCCGCTTGATTGCGAAAAGAAAAGTTCCGGTGTTGAAGCGTTCCATGGCCGCCAATGAACGCGTTCAAGCGAACGATTTTATTTGGGAGCATAAGGACGTGTCCTTCTCCACCGACGGAATCCCGGACGCCGAGGACATGATCGGCCGCCAGGTCCGCCAGGCGATGCGCGCGGGCGACGTACTATGGGCCAACATGGTTATGAAAGAAAAGGCCATCCGCCGCGGCGAAATGGTGCAAGTGACTTCAGGCGCCGGCGGCTGGGAAGTCTCAATGATGGTGGTGGCGCAACAAGATGCCGTCATCGGCGACATTATCAATTTAAAAAATCCGAAGACTAATAACATCTTGGTAGGGCAGGTCATCGGTCTTGGCGAGGTGGAGTTAAGATGAAGCCCATGCAATGGATCCTGATTATTTCGCTGATTTTAGTTGGCTTTGGGCAAATCGGCTGCGCCAGCTTTAACCGCAAAATCAAAGGCTGGCTCGGCGGCACCAGCTCCGAAACCAAACAGGCCAGCACCATGACTAAATTTTCCGACGGCGGCGAAGTCAGCCCCCGCGTGCGGCGTCAATACAAACGCACCACCAAAGAAACTTTGCGTGATCAATCGGCGCTCGATGCGAAATCGGGCTCACTGTGGGTGATGGAAGGCCAAGGCGCTTATCTGTTCTCGTCCAATGTCATCCGCTTAGTCGGCGACCCGCTGGCCGTGCAGCTCGACGGCGATCCCAAGGATCAGCTGCAATCCAAAGTCACGGTCATCAAGAAGCTCCTAGCTAAAATTGAAGAGCGGCAAAAGGCGCGCTTAAGAAATCCGGCCGGCGCTAACGCCGCAACAGCCAATCCAACCGAGGAAACAGCTGAGGCCAAAGACGAAAAAACCAAAGACAAAAAAGATAAAGCCGCCAAGGCGGCGCCTGAGCAGGAAAAAAGCAAAGAAGAGTTGCTGGCTGATTTTAACGTTAAAAATGTTCCCACCCGCATCGTGGAGCGCACGCTCGACGGCAATTACCGGGTCAAGGGCACGCAGCCGTTTATGATCGGCTCACGCGAATATAAAATTATCGTGACCGGAATTGTGCGCGCCGAGGACTTTAACGAAGAGGGCATCGTCTCCAGTAAATTACTCGATCCGAAATTCGACATCGTCAGCGCCCGCCGCAAAGAGGAAGGCCTATGAGGGTGCGCCGTTACTTTCCTGTAAGCGCCGCGTTCAAATTGCTCAGTAACCCTTACGCAATCGCTGCAGCATTGACATTTGTGACGATTCTATTCCTTGCGATTCCCGCTGAGGCCGCGCGTTTAAAAGACATTTGTAACATCCGCGGCGTGCGCAGCAACCAACTCGTCGGCTACGGCGTGGTGGTGGGATTGAACGGCACCGGCGACAGCAAATCCGAATTCACCAATAAAAGTATTGAACGCATGCTGGACCGTCTAGGTGTCAAAGTGAACGGCAAAGACGTCACCAGTAAAAGTGTGGCGGCGGTGATTATCACGGCGGAGCTTCCGCCCTTTGCCCGCGCTGGAAATAAATTGGATATAACGGTCAGCACTTTGGGAGACGCGTCCAGCTTAAAGGGCGGCACGCTGGTGCAAACACCCCTGCGCGCGGCCGACCAGCAGGTCTACGCCGTCGGCCAGGGTTCGCTTCTAGTAGGCTTTTCCGGCTCAGGGGTGCATGAAACCTCCGCCCGCCTGCCCAACGGAGCCATGATCGAACGGGACATTGGCCAAGAGTTTGCGAGCCGGAAGATGTTTAGGCTCACGTTGCATAACCCGGACTTCACAACTGCCGCGCGTATAGTCAAGATTATAAATAAGGAGTTGGCCGGCAAATATGGGACGGCTCTGGACGCTGGAACAGTGGACGTGGTTTCGCCACCTCCGTTTGAGGGCAGAGGAGTGGAACTGTTAGCGATGATTGAATCGTTGGACATCAATCCCGATCAAGCCGCGCGCGTGGTGGTGAATGAAAAAACCGGCACGGTGGTGATCGGCGCGGGAGTGAAAGTCTCCAAGGTTGCGATTGCTCACGGTGATCTCACGGTAAAAGTGGGCGGCGCTGAGGGTTCGAAGAAGGACGGCGAAAAAGTAATGGTGATGGAAGAGGCCGTAAATGTGGGCGACATCGTGAAAGCGATGAACAAATTCGGAGTGTCACCGAAAGATTTGATAACGATTCTCCAGAGCATAAAAGCCGCAGGGGCGTTGCACGGAGATTTAGAAATTTTGTAAAGAGGTCGCTTTAATGGGCGTGGACAGGATGTCTCGTCCGGGGGGGTTGGTGAGTTAGAGTCTATAGGACCAGGACGGTTCAAAGGTTTAAGTATTTCTCTCGCAGGAAACACGAAACCGAATTTGGAAGCGGGCCAAGGATTGGCTCTCGACTAAATTGCTTCAAAATGCGCAGGATGCGCGACGTGGTCTGACTCACTTTCCCCTTTTTTTATGAAGATTCAAAATTCGTTCCCGCTACAGCAGAGTCCCGCAACCAAACTGGCCGATCAGGACGCCAAGTTGCGCGACGCCGCGAAAATGTACGAAACCCATTTTCTCAACCATATGGTCAAAGCCATGCGCAAGACCGTGGACAATCAGGATGGTTTGATCAAACAAAATATGGCGGAGAAAATTTTCTCTGAGCAGTTGGACAATCAGTACGTCGACCATTGGGCGGAAAAAGGCGGCGTGGGTTTAGCCGATATGATTTATACGCAGATCCACGATAAATATTTCGCCACCACAAAAAAAGATTTCGGCCAGCGTGGCGCTTTGCCGATCGCGCCTGCAAAAGAAAAAAACGGCATGAAGGCGATCGATTCCATTCAAATGAAAATGCTTCCGGTGGACAAGGGAGCGCAATACCGCTTCGAGGTTCCCGATCCCTCGGGCGCGCAATATGAAGCGCAGAACCCCATGGCCGGCGTAGTGAAAGAGTCACAAAAATTGGGTGATAACTGGAATCTGGTGCGTATGGACCATGGTCA
>JANMVK010000577.1:0-2211 GCA_031392725.1 Pseudobdellovibrionaceae bacterium | reverse complement strand
TACATAGTGGTAATTGGGCCGCGCCACTAAAATGTCGGGTGCGGGTGGCGGATAGGTGGTGAAGGCCGTGTCGTTAGTGACCCAATCGTAGTCGACATTCTGCGCGTACGGTTGGTCCAATTCAAAAATTACCAAGCAGTTGGTGCCGCGTACGCAGAGCGGTCCGATAAACACCACTCGGGGGATGACCGAGGCCGGCGCGGTGGGTGTGCCGGGAGGAACCGTTCCGCCGGGAGGCGTAGTTCCGCCAGGAGGATTGTTCACGGGACCGGTGCCGCCGGTCCCACCGGGAGGTGTTCCGGGCTGATTCACATTGCCGCCGGCTTCGTCACCGGGACCGCCGCCTCCGGGCTGATTGACCGCGCCGTCCGCGCCGTCCGCATTCTGTGCGGTCCCACTGCTGCCGCCATCGGCGCCTTTTTGGTCAAAGCTAACATCCGAGCAACCCGTAATTGAAGCTGCGAGCCCGATGAGTAATGTGTGTGTGATGAATTTCCCGATCATGATTTCCCCCTACATTCAACGTAACGCGTTATGCACAGGTAGTAAATGGAGAATTTGAAAGTTGTGAAGAGAAGATCTCGAACTCAAACCAAAATCGCCGCAGGTTCTAAACACTTGCGCAGTGAAGCCAATTTATTCCCACATTGAGACCCAGAAATCCGTGAACAATTCCGCCCCAATCTGAACCAAATAACCGGCCGATCAGGCCGCCAACCCAAACGTCGATTTTCCATTCTCAATTCTCGAAAATTTTGCGAAAGCAAAATTTGAGTGGAGCCGCCGAACGGATTCGAACCGTCGACCTACGCATTACGAATGCGTTGCTCTACCAACTGAGCTACAGCGGCCTGTTCCTTTAGGATTTTTTTAGGCTAGCTTTCGCGGCGTCCGTGATCAAGTGATCAGATTCCCGCTGGCCCAACACGCCATCGATTATGGAGTGGCCGGCATAGATGACCGGAGTCATAGCGACCGCGACGATGAGTTTGAAGGTGTAGCCCGACAAGCAAGTGAGGACCAATTGACTGAACGTCATCGCCACTTGCCCTTCCGGCAGAAGTCCGAGGGCTCCCGGCAGATAAAGGCCGATGCCACCCACAATAAATGTGTCGACCAATTGGGAGACGACCGTTGATCCCGTCGCTCTTAACCAAAGAAGTTTTCCTTTGGTGCGCGCGCGGATCGCCCAAAATATAAAAACATCCACAAACTGGCTGACTAAAAACGCCGCGATGCTGCCGACAATGATCCACTGGCTTTGCCCGAAAACTGTTGCGAAGGGGCCGTCCTGGACCGGCGAAAAACTCACCGCGGGAATGCGCATGCCGATCAAAAACACGGCGAAGGCGTAGACCACGAGCACAGCGGTGAATAATGAAAGAGTCTTAACTCCGCGCTTGCCGAAATATTCGTTAATCAAATCGGTGGTGATAAAAACCACGGGCCAGATAATGACGCCGAGGCTCAGAACGAAAGGGCCAACTTGGAAAAGCTTAGCCCCGATAATTTCGGCTAGCAGAGCGTTGGCGATAAAAATTCCACTAAGGACCAAATAAACTAGGTCGCGTGATGACTTCATTTGCGTTACGCTAGCACGGTCATGTTGATGATGTTAACTTTTTTTCTTTCTCTCTCATTGAACGCCGCGGAGCCGTCGATTTCAAGTCCGGCTTCCTCACTCGCGCGGCTGATCCAACTCGCCGAGGAGAACTCCCCCACCATTCGCAAATCGCGGCTGGCGCTGGAGCAAACCCAGCTGGAGTTAAGATCGGCCCGCGCTAAGTTTTTTCCCACTTTGGATTTCGAGTCGAGCCATGGACCGGTGGACAAACGGCCCGACCCCGACAAACGCAGCACCACTTGGACCTCCAGCATGGGCCTGGTCTTGAAAGAAAGTTTTTATGACAACGGCGCCAGCATCACCAAATACAAACTCGCGTCCAAGCGTTTGGAAAAGCAGCAAATGCAGTTTGAACTCGACCGCGATGATCAACTGTTAAAGCTCACCAACTCTTACTATGATTGGTCGTCGGCTTGGCAGGAACGGCAGATCTCCAACAACAAGGCCGATCTGTTGCGCCGGCAGTTCAATATTCTTGAAGCGCAGTATAAGCAGGGAATTAAAACCAAGCGCGATGTTTTGCGGATTGAGACCGAAGTGCGGCGTCTCCAGCTGGATCTGTTGAAAAAGGACAATGACCTTGAAGT
>JANMVK010000552.1:0-3111 GCA_031392725.1 Pseudobdellovibrionaceae bacterium | reverse complement strand
CTGATGAAAAAAGCCCGCGCCATTGATCCCAATAACCGCATCCGCGTCGTGCAAAACCGCGATGTGGACCGTTACAACCGCATCGAACTCGGCGTGATGTGGAAATCCATCTGTCCGCCGACCAGGTTGGTGTTGATGTAGGAGTCACCACCGGTGACCATGCCACCATTCACGCCGAGTTCGATGCGGTTGTAACGGTCCACATCGCGGTTTTGCACGACGCGGATGCGGTTATTGGGATCAATGGCGCGGGCTTTTTTCATCAGTTCTTTGTTGGCGCCGAGTGCGTCCATCTCTTTAGTGAGATCGGCGGCCGAAGCGCAAAACGCGAGCAGGCTAATGATGATGAGGCTTAAAAATTTCA
Organism: Pseudobdellovibrionaceae bacterium; assembly: GCA_031392725.1. Taxonomy (GTDB): domain Bacteria; phylum Bdellovibrionota; class Bdellovibrionia; order Bdellovibrionales; family UBA1609; genus JALHOQ01. The sequence continues at coordinate 2,747 of JANMVK010000552.1, read as the reverse complement.
TGGTCTTTGTCCTTGTGCGGCCGCGGTGGGGGCGACTTTTTCAAATAAAACTTTGATGCTGGCTTTAAAAGTGTTGGATGATTTGTCATTGACGCGGCTCTTGGCCGAGACCGTGAACACAGCTTCGCCAACTTTGCCGGAGCCTCTTAATCCATCTTCGTTATTGGCTTGCAGGCCGCTGGGCAAAAACTTGCAGGAGAACTCCCATTTGTTATTCACGTATTTGGGAGTGGCATTGCAATCGGCGGCGGCGGTGCCGTTGATCACTTTGATTTCGTCTTCATTTAATTTAAATGCCGGGTCAAAGCCGAAACCGTTGAGGATCGGAACTTTTTGCGCGGTGGACAGGCGGTCTGTAACCAGAACTTTGAATTTCACTTCGCTGGTCGAAACCTTAATTTGTGTTTGCGGTAAGCCGGTCACGGTCAAGGTAGGGCGGTCTTTCACTTTTTCCACTAAAAGATTCAAATTTTCGCTGCCCATTGCGCCTTGGCACTGAGCGGTCAATGCGGCGGATTTCAGGTTGAGCACAACGTTGGGGCGGAAAGTGGCTTCACCGGCGGGGATGATATTCTTGGGAGTCCACGACAGCTGGTAAACCGAGGTGTTGGTTGAGGCCGCGCGGAGCAGTTTAAAATCCGCGCCTTGGGGAAGGCCCGTGGCTTCCACTTCAAAGGCGTCGCCGAGGCGGTTCATGATGATGATTTCGTAAGTGGTGGCTGAATCTTCAAGGAATGAGAATATGGTGTGGCCGTCGGGGCTGTTGCTGGTGATGGAAAAGGGGCCGGAACAGTATTGTGAATTGTCGGGCGTCTGTTTGTATCCGTAAGGGTGCGCGGCTTCATGTTTGTGAATGGAATCTTGAACCTTCGGATAGTTGCGGATCGGATTGCTCTCGCGCTTAAAAGGATTTTGTCCCTGACAGGCGGTGAGTAAAGCAACCGTGCAAAATGCAACAGCCGACCATTTGACCAGATTCATAACATTCTCCTTGGAGTTAACCATGGCTCACCCGCTTAAGAACGAAGGGGTAAGTGACTTTTACGTTGACGCCGCCGATGGGTTTGGGAAAGGGCCAGCTGCGCAGGCGGTTCAAAATGCATCCTTCAACTTTAGAATCGGCGAGAGAGCTGCCGTTGACGTTGGCTACGGAAACGCGGCCGCCGCCATTGATCATGAACTTCACGCCGACCCGGCCGGCGAGATTGGGTTTCACTTGCAGACCTTTTTCGTAGCAATTCACGATTTCGCCCTGGTGGCGGTTGATCACGGCTGCGATTTGATCCATGGTGAGTCCGCCTTCAACCAAAGCTTCTTCCGTTACCGGTTCGAAGTAGGCCGCGGCCGTTCCACCCATATTCATCGAGCCATAACCGGGGCGTCCGCCGCCGGCTGAACCGCGGGTGCCGTAGCCACCGCCGCCTTCGACTTTTTCGCCGGCACCCATCGGCGCGGCCGCTAAGCCTTTACCGTGAATGGCGCGTTCCATGCCGCCCACTCCGCCTTCGCCGGCACCGTTCCATGAGGTGCCTTTGGAGTCGTTAAGTGCGTTCATGTTAAAGCCGGCGGAATTTTTCGAGCCGGTTCTCATTCCGCCGAGAGCACCCAGCGCTCCGACGTTCTCAACTTTGATTTTGGTTCTTAACGGAGCGTTCTCTTTGCGCGGGGATTTGATTTTCGCCTGGAGAATTTTGCTCACGGGCTTGACCGGAGCTTCGACTTTTTTCTCGGCGTATTTGGCTTTGACTACTTTTTGTTCCGCCGGTTTCACCGTCATTTGCGGTTTCACTTGGGGCATAAATTGCTGGGGGATCACGGTGATGACTTCTTCCACGTCTTTTTTCATAAAAAACGGCTCGATCAACAGACCAATGATTAAAATCAACAGCATCGCTCCGAGCTGGGAGTAGGCCGTATATTTATAGATCTTTTTCTCCTGATCTTCAGAATCATCATTGATGGTGACGAGCTTCGTGGTTTTGTCGATGGTCTCGGTGAACTTAAAACGTCCGCCGTTGGAGAGGGGAACGGAGCGTCCCTGAACGGTGGAGGCGGTGGTCGATTTCAAAATATCAAAGGAAATGCCTTTTTCGGTGAGGGAAGTGGTTTCCGAAACCACATCCACGCGGCGGCTGTCATGGCGATAGATCACAATTAATTCTTCCGAATCAATCGCGAAGGATCTAACCACTTCGCCTTTTTCATTTTCGAGTACAAAGCGTCCAGCTCCCATACTCATACCCCTATTCCTGGCCGGCTGATTCGAGCAGCCGGTCCTTAAAATGCTTACGTATCCCCAATAGATCGTTCAGCACCTTTTCATTTTCCACTTTAGCCAAGGCTTCTTCGGGCACTTGATACTGTCCGTGCAACACGGAGTCGTCGAAACGCACATCCGTTTGTAAGTCGCCATGGGCCTTACTTTGCTTTGCTCTGGTGGATTTCTTAGGCGCCGCTTGCGCCATGGAGCTTGCAACTATTAATCCAATAATTAAAAGTATCGAAACCGGTCTCATAAACTCTTTCCTGTTTTGAGTTGCGAGATTCTTTCGTCTAGATAAACTACCATCGCGGGGCGGCCGGACTGGGCTTCAAGCTCACGCAATGTCTTAGCTTTTGAAATATCAAACGGGTTGGCTTGCAGATCCTTGCGCGCGAACATTATGTCTTTTTGTGAAGGACGGCGGAAAGGCGTGTTGAGCAGGTTCTGCAGACGTTTTTGGGCACCGGAAGGCGCATTTACCGCG
>JANMVK010000524.1:0-7784 GCA_031392725.1 Pseudobdellovibrionaceae bacterium | reverse complement strand
TCGAGTGAGTAAATGGTCAGCGTGTGATCATCGGTGTGTATGGCAAAGGCTGAAGGCTTTTCGGTTTTGCCTTTCATGCCCGTCACCCAGATGATGTTGCCGCTGCCGGTTTCGCCGGCCTTGGCGTTATTCATGATGCTGCAATCCAGGCCGGTGCCTTCTTTTTTATCGTACAAAACCGCGCACCAGACTTTTTTGCGGCCGCCGAAGAACACGCCGACCACATCTTTGCCGTTCACTTTAAACTTTAAGCCGTCGAGCTGCGGGCCGAATTCATTTTCGGTGAAAGTGAGATTGGATTTTTCCAGCGCCGTGCCGGGCACGTTGAACGGCTGGAAAAACTTGGGGCAGGCCCATCCAGCTATGGGCACCAATAAAAGCGAAATCCATTTCACCATATTTACTCCTAGTGTAGGACGTCCGTAGGCGTCCGTTGGGGTGGAGCAGGCGCCGCTTCAAGCTCAAGCCAGGCTTGTTGAATTTCGGAAGGCGCATGCGTGCGTTCAATAAAAGAAAAATACCGTTTTAAATCGGACAAGGCTTCGCGGGTGAAGCCCAATTTCTGGCGGAGCAGAGCGCGCTGGCCGAGGACGGAAGTGTTAGCCTCATCAATTTGCAGAAGCAAATCGTAAACCACATGCAGCTGCGGCAGGTTTTGCGCGGTTTCAAAGGCGTTCTTTAATAATTCCAAATACTGAATCATCAATTGCTTGGCCGACCACACTTCCAAATTGGAAGACGAACGGTTCAACACCTGAATCAGTTCCTGATCGGTCAGCGCGCGGCCTTCATTGTACAAATCCAAATATATAGTTTTTCCTGAGCGCACCCATTTCAATAAAAAATGATGGCGCGCTTGAATCAAAGCCAATGGCAGATCTAACACTTGAGCCAAGTGTAACAATAAGAATACCACCGGCAGCGGATGGCCCTTACGGTCGTCTAAAACATTTTTGATTAACAGATCTTTATCGAGAATTTCCTGCACGCGGTTGGACGTAATGTGAAAACCCTTGTCCTCAAAAATCAAACGGCGCAAAGTTTCCCAACGCTCGGGCTCGCTCATGGATTCGCAAGCCTTCAAGACCTCGAATCCCAGAAACTGAATGTTGCGGAAACAGGTTTCGACGTTCTCTTTGGGCCACAGCACCGAGTTGATGCCGATGCACAGGGGCACCATGGCGCCAAAGTCTTCGTTGCGTAAAAGCTTGAGTTCGAGGACTAGCTTTTCCCAAGTGAAGCGGGTCTCAAATGTCATATTAATCAGTTAAGCATTCTCTGAAAATACTTCAACCAAACCAGCCCTCTTTATAGCGATGCGTTACGGTTCTTTCATCTCTGTAGATCGCTTTTGACATAGGTGGTCGAGGTCTCCACCATGATGAGATGTCCACGCCGACACAGGAAAAACTCCTCGCACGAGTCACAGAATTAGAAGACGAGCTCAAACAGCGGCAGGCCGATTTGAAGCGTTTTCGCGAAGAGCTCGCCAAGGCCAACACCAGGCTGGAAGCCTTAATCCAGCAATTAAACGGCGAACTCAAGATGGCGCATGTCATTCAAAAAGTTTTGGTGCCGACGGAGTTCCCCCACATTTCCGGGTTTGAATTTTCAACGAAGTTTGTGCCGAGCATGAAAACCGGCGGCGATTATTTCGATATTTTCGAACACGACGACCGCTTCCGCTTCGGGGTCATTCTTTCCAGCAGCACCGGGCATACCATGTCGGCGCTGTTGCTGAGTGTTCTCCTGCGCATGACCGGGCAACTCGAGGCGCGCAAGGGCTCCGAGCCGCACCAGGTGCTAAAGGAAATGGCCGCGCAGTTGAAAGAGAATCTCACGGACCCGGATTCCGCCGACCTGTTTTACGCTCTGATCGACCGGCGCAATTTCGACATGCGCTATGTAATAGCCGGCCAATTGGTCGCGCTTCACCACAATTTTGTGACCAATGAAGTACAAGCTCTAGAATCTGGACTTGGACCTATGGCCAAGGAGTTCCCAGCGCCCTCATCGTCGAATTCCCTTATGCTGAACCCGCGGGACCGCCTGGTTTTATGCACTCGAGGCGTCATTGAAGCCGTGAATAAAAAGGGTGAGAGCTATGGGATGGAACGCGTGACTCGCAGTTTCTTAAGCGGGCCCAAGCGCGGGGTTCACGAGCTGCGCAATCACATCCTGTATGAGGTGCAAAAGTTCACCGGCCACAACGAGCCGACCCGCGACCAGACCATTGTAGTTCTCGAAGTGAAAGACAAGGTCATCAAACTAGCCAAGGGCTAAAGATTTGGATACTATGGGGATTGCCTATTCCGAAAGGATATCCCATGCCTGAAAAAGTCGAAATTTACTCTGGAGCCGTAGATAAAGGACTCGAAGGTGTGGTCGCATGCACCACCGCGATCTCGAGCATTCAGGACGCCACTTTGTGCTACCGCGGATATGTAATTGAAGATTTAGCGGCGCACTCCAATTTTGAAGAGACTGTGTTTATGCTGTGGGAAGACCGTTTACCTAAAGCGGGCGAATTGGAAACGTTCCGCAAGCAGCTCGGCGAAAATATGTCGCTGACTGATGAGCAATTAAAAGTTTTGCGGCAATTGCCCACCAGAGGTGTGCACCCGATGGCGTGGTTGCGCACGGCCACTTCGATGCTGGCGCTGTGGGATCCCGAAGCTCAGAGCACCGATCCCACAGCGCAAAAACGCGTGGCTCTACGTTTGACCGCGAAGATGGGTCCGCTGGTGACTTTGTTTGACCGCACCCGCGCGGGAAAAGATTTTGTAAAACCGGATCCCAATATGAGCCTGGCGTGGAATTTTCTGTACATGCTGAAGGGCGAAAAACCGGATCCCGGCATGGCGAAAGATTTCGACACCTGTTTGGTGTTGCACGCCGATCATGAATTAAATTGTTCGGCCTTTGCCGCGCGTGTGACGTCGTCGTCGTTGAGCGATATTTATTCGGCGATGACCAGCGCGATTTCCGCTCTTAAAGGTCCGCTTCACGGCGGCGCCAATGAGCAAGTGATGTTGATGTTAAAAGAAATCGGCTCACTGGCCGCCGCGAAGGAATGGATTGTGGAAGCCTTGGCGGGAAAGAAAAAAGTGATGGGCTTTGGCCACCGGGTTTATAAGAACGGCGATCCGCGCGCGAAAATTTTGGCGCAGATGAGCGAACGCTTGACGGCGAAGATGGGCCAACCGCAGTGGTTTCAGATGTCCAAAGAGATCGACGATGTTATGCAGAAGGAAAAAGGTTTACTGCCCAACGTGGATTTTTATTCCGCCACGGTTTACTACGCCATGGGAATTCCCATAGATATTTACACTCCGATTTTTGCAGTGTCCCGGGTGAGCGGGTGGTTGGCTCATGTGTTCGAACAGTATAGCAAAAACCGCATCTACCGCCCCCGTGGGCAGTGGACCGGCAAAAACGGACTCAAATGGGTCCCGCCCGAAAAGAGATAGATGAAATTTCAGCGCACGCCCACCACTTTAACTGTGCAGATGGAAGGCCCCATTGGTGAAACTACGCCGATGTTCAGCCTGCCGTTGGCGATGTTGAAGGAAATCGTCCTCGATATGACTAAGGCCACCACGATTAATTCCATCGGCATTAAGCAATGGATTATGTGGACAGTGAAAATTCCCAAAGATTGCACCGTGAGATTGATCAATGCGCCATTCATCATCGCCCAGCAGGCCAGCATGGTGGTGGGCTTTATGAAGGCCAATATGAAAATCGAATCGCTGCGCTTGCCCTATATTTGCACGGAGTGCGACACCGAACATATGCGCGAAGCTAAATTGGGCGTGGATTACGATTACGCGGCCCCAGGCGGCGTGCCGCCCAAGATCAATATTCCCGAAGAGGCGAAATGCCCGAAGTGCGGGAAGGAAAACGCGGCCGAGCCGGATTTTTTGACGGAGAAGACGTTTAAGTTTTTAGAGGCTCCGAAATAATCAATTATCGCGCATGGCCCGCGCACGTCCGGCGCTGAAATCCATCCACGTCGAATTGCGCGGCAAAGACTTGAGAAGTTCCGTCAACAACGGAACCGTGGGTGCCTTAAAATCCCTTTCGTACCAAGCAAAGTCCCTCACCGTAGTGAAGTCACTTCTGCTCACGGTATTTTGCATTTGCGCCCACTGCACCGTCAGATCGGCCTCGCACTGGACATCGCTGTCCTTAGCCGAGGCGACTTGCGACGTCGCAAGTAGAGTCAAAATGAACTGAAGGATTAAAAAACATTCGCGCATATTCAGGAAAGCTTCAACTTCCAGGCCACCCGTGCTCAAAATTATCGTGGTTTCAGGTACTTAAAGACGTCTAACGGCCTGCCATTGTGCCGAAATTTGGCGCGCGGGCACCGCCTTTGCTACCAATGCAATTTATGATTCGCCGTCCATGGTTGACTAACGATCCGCTTCTTGTGCGTCCAAGAAAAGCTGCGCTGCCAGCTTCATCCCGCGGTATCCATTCTCAAAATGAGATTGCGCGGCGTTTACAGGAAAGTAACGGCGTACCTTTGTTCGACAAAAAAACTCTCATTCAACAGACCTTGGTCCGAAGCCGACAAGTCATATAGGTGGGGAGGCCCCATATGCAACGCATCCTTTTAAGCTGTAAGTCCATCGACGACGCTAGGTTTTTGAAAAACTACATAGAGGCTGAATTGCCTTATCAGGTGGTGCTGGCCTTTGGCGCCAAAGACATCGATGCGGCTCTTAAAAGCAAGAACGTGCATTTGCTTATGCTCCAGACCGGCAACCTCGCCAAACAAGATATCGCCTACGCTCTGCAACTGCGCCAGGACGGGTTCAATTATCCCATGATGATGATCACCGATGCCCTGGGCGACCTCCGGATTGAAGAGGTCAGTGATAAACATAAGATCTATTTTCTCGAGCGGCCGTTTGAATTGAAGACCTTTAAAGGCCTCGCGCGCAAATTGATGGTGGCCCGAACGGTTCCTCAACAATGCTTCCGCCGTTACCGCACGAATATTACCGCAACTCTTGAAACCTTCATCTCGGGTGAACGCTATTACACCCATATGTTTAACCTATCCCGCGGCGGGGCTTATTTTGAACTGACTCAGAAGCCGACGGTGGGCGTGGGCGATTTGCTCCGCCTAAAGGTGAACTTGGCTGACGTGGATAAAGAACACCACATTCACGGCCGCATCGTGTGGACGACCCATAAAGGTCATGCCGCCGGCGGGTACGGAGTCGGTGTAAAGTTCATGAAAAGCACCGACATCTACCGCAATCTTTTAGATAAGGTATAATCCGGGCGCATGGCGCTCATAAAAATAACCGAAGAACAGAAATATTTATGGCTGGAGTTCCACGCTCCCGATTCCGCAAACGCTCTCAGCCTGGCAGCCGCGCGCGAACTGCGTGCGATTGCCACTAAATATAAGAAATGGATCAAGCCTGTCGTGGTGATAAGCGGACATCCTAAAGTGTTCTGTTCCGGCGGCAATCTGACGGATTACAAGAAGTTAAAAAGCAAAGCTGAAGGACTTAAGGTGAACCGTGAGATTGAAAACTGTTTGGCGGTGTTCGCTAAGTGGCCCGCGGTGAAGCTCGCCATAATCGAGGGCGACGTTTTAGGCGGCGGTTTGGAATGGCTGTCGTGTTTTGATTACCGCTGGAGCACAAACGCCGCGGTTTTTGCTTTTTGGCAGCGGCGAATTGGCTTAACTCCCGGATGGGGAGGCGGCGCCCGGTGGGCGGCAAAAGTTGGTGAGGATTGCTTACGTAAATTATTGATTGAAGCCGAAGTTTTGCCGGCCGCCGCGGCTTTACGCCATGGTTTGATCGACCGGATTTTGCCTGAGTGGAAGATCCGGGAAGCGGTTTCTCATTGGGGAAATCTGTTAGAGTCTGAAATTGCAAACGAGTTGAATCAATGGTCGGTTAAGACCGAATCAAAAGTGTTTGCCAAGTTGTGGTTGGCCTCCGCGCACGCCAAAATCCTAAACCGTTGGCGTTCATAAACGCGTTACGTTTTTAATTTTCTTTGCAAGAATGTTTTCCTCTCAATACCGTTTTTAAATGCATTTCCAAGGAGGGGGCATTTTGAGACCAACAAGGTTGTTAGTCAGTATTTCTCTTTTCGTGTTATCCGCAAACGCCAGCGCCGAACGATGGATCGTGAAGAACGCCAAAGTGATGCCGCCGAGCGTGCGTGTGATAAAAAATCTAAAATTTAACTCCGACACCTTCACCGTGGTGGACGCCAATGAGTCGTCCATTCGGCTGATGGGTATGACCCGGTCGGATATGGCCTTTCCCGATCCCAAAATCGGATTGGTCGCTAATGCTGTTTCCTCGGTGGGAGCCGATGGCTGGCATATTCAACGCATGAAGTACGGCCAAATCCCCAAGGGCGCTGACGGCACGGGCGTGATCGTGGCCGTGATCGACACCGGCGTGGATTACAATCACCCGGCGCTGATCAATCATATGTGGAAGAACAGCAAAGAAATCGCCGGCAACAAAATCGACGATGACAACAACGGTCTGGTTGATGATGTGGACGGTTACGATTTCGCTGATAAAGACGCTGATCCCATGGACGATTATTCGCACGGCACTCATTGCGCGGGAATTATCGCCTCGGACGCCAATGCTGAGGGCACCGCCCGTGGCGTGGCTCCCGGTGTGAAGATCATGCCGTTGAGAATCATCGGCACAGCCAACACCGGATTCCTATCGGATGCCGCTGAGGCCATCAAATACGCCGCCGACAATGGCGCCGCGGTGACGTCCAACTCGTGGCGCATCTATAAGAGCTGGAGCAACTACTTCGACGAAAAAGGTGTGGAAGTTTTGTATACGGCGATTATGTACGCCAACAGCAAGGGTTCGATTTTCGTAAACGCTGCGGGCAACGAAACCAATGACATCGAAAATCACTCTGACCCGATTTACCCATCGGGCTTGGAAGGCTTGCCGAATCTATTTGTCGTGGCCGCCACTGAAGCGGGCGACCTGATGGCGGACTACTCTAATTTCAGCAAGAAGCACGTCCACGTGGCCGCTCCGGGCAGCGACATTTTGTCGACCACTCCGGGCAACACTTGGGGCAGCATGAGCGGAACCAGCATGGCCACTCCACTCGTTGCAGGCGTGATCGCTCTCGGCATCCAGCACGGCTTCACGCCTGAGGAAGCCATGTCCAAGTTGATCAGCACCGGCGACGCGGTAACCGGTTTTGACCTCCGGGTGATTTCCGGCGGCATCATCAATATCCAAAATTATTTGCAGTAAGAATTGAGGCGGGGCCGCCAATTGGCGGCCTTAAGCCATCTCAACTAATTCACGAATGGCTTTGCGCACACCCGTAAAAACTTGAAACGGCTTGGCGTCGCCAAACATATAGGCGGGAGTGGTGATAATTTTGTGCTCCCGGTCGCTGACGAAATCATCGACATTGCAATCCTCATGAATGGCGCCGGTCTTTTCAATCTCAGCCGATGTGACCTTGTCGTTTCTGCCGATGGTCACTGTGATTTTTTTATGGCCCAGTACCCGTGCCACTAAAGCGGGCGCGATGCAAATTGCGGCGATGGGTTTTTCGGCTGAGTGAAATTCCTTAATTATGCGTTCGGCATCGGGGTGAACTTCGCACTTGGCGCCGGTCTTGGCCCAGCTGCAGAGATGCAAGGCCGCGCCGAATCCTCCCGGAAAAACCAGGCCGTCAAAGTCTTTAGCTTTGAGCTCATTTATATTTTTCACATCACCGCGGGCGATGCGCGCCGATTCTTTTAG
>JANMVK010000438.1:0-11502 GCA_031392725.1 Pseudobdellovibrionaceae bacterium | reverse complement strand
CATTTTAAGCAAAACTTGCGGCGTGCCGATTTTCCAAGAGCAGATTATGCAAATCGCCTCCACCGTGGGCGGCTTCACTCCCGGCGAAGCCGACGAACTGCGCCGGATCATGTCCTCCAGCTGGAAAAAGCAGGATCTGATGCACGGCTTAAGAACCCGGCTGATCAGCGGCATGCTCAATCACGGCATCTCCCTGCAATACGCCGAACAGATTTATCAAACCATTATTGGTTTTGCTTCTTATGGTTTTCCCGAGAGTCATGCCGCCAGCTTCGCGCTGCTGACCTATGCCAGTTGTTATTTGAAATGCCATTACCCCGCGGAATTTGTCGTCTCACTACTCAACGCCCAGCCCATGGGATTTTATTCTCCCCGCTCGCTGATTATGGATGCGCAAAGACACCAGGTGAAATTCCGCCCGGTGGATATTCAAAATTCCGATTACGATTACACCATGGAAGAATCCGGCGAACCGGGCCCGCGCAGCTCGGAAGTGCGCGTCGGCCTGCGCGCGGTTTACGGCCTTAAAGAAAAACACATCGAGCACCTCCTAACGGAGCGCAAGCAAAACGGCCCCTACCAAGATCTCACCCAGCTGATTCAGCGCACTCATCTGCCCAAAGCCACATTGATCCGCCTGGCGGCGGCGGGCGCGCTCAAACCCATTGGGCTCGGTGCGCGCGAGGCGCTGTGGAAAATTCAGGGGATCAATCTGGATTCCCAAAGTTTATTTTTCGCCCAAGCGCAGGAACGCGATAAAGATTTATTGCCCGAAGAAAGCAATTGGGAAAAACTCAACCGCGAATATCAAACTCACGGCTATTCGCTGGTGAACCATCCTCTCGGAATCCTACGGCCGGTTTTGGAGCAATGGTCGGCGCAAGAGCGCCGAAGCAATGCGCCCGGCTTCACCAAAGCCGTGCATCTCGAAAAAATGAACAACGGCGCGCGTGTGCGCGTGGCGGGTCTGCTCAGCCTCCAGCAAAAGCCGCCCACGGCGAAAGGTTTCGCGTTTCTCACGCTCGAAGACGAAGGCGGATTGATCAATGTGGTGTTGATGCCGGAGATTTATAAACAGTACCGTTTAATTATTGTCTACAATCCCATGCTCGATATCACCGGCACGTTAGAGAAAGTAAATGGCGTGATTAATTTAAAGGCGCGGCAAATCCGGCCGCTGCCGGTGGATAAGCTGCTCGCGGCGCTGCCGAAGCAGCTGGGCGAAGGCGATCGCACGAGTGCGAAAGTCGTCGCCAGTCCAACCGCGCATTATGATTTTACAAAATGTATTGATGATCACACGGTCGGTTGAAACGCAGGCGTCCGCCGGCCGGACAAAAAGAGTATCGCTTTCCCACACGCGGCGCCGCGTGTGCGGATGCGATGCAGTTACGGAGACGTCGGAACTTGCGACTCCACCGGGGCCGCCGGCGCGGGATTCTCATCCACCACCGGAGCCGTTTGCTGCGGAACCACAGCCGCACGCGCAGGGAACAAAACATTCGACGGCATTTCGCTCACGACTTTTTGATAAGCCGCCGCGAAATCATAAATCAGCTTATCGCGGCCGGCATCACCCGAAGTCGGATACTGGCGCGCTAAGATTTTATCCTGATTGAAATTCACGCTCTTCAAAATCTTGCCGAACATATGATTGTACTTCGGCTCGATGCCAATCGCGCGCAAACGGGCGCGGGTCTCTAAGGCGTTATTCAACCAAACAGTGGTTTCTTGCAACAGAGCATTGGAAATACTTTTCGAGGGATCGGGATCATTAATGTTAAAGCGCGAGTCGCGCACAAATGCCATCCAGCCCCGGCGAAAGTCACCGCGATCGGCGAAATCACTCACGCGCGATAACACCATCATCGGCAAATAATTGTGGCGCAGCTGAATGGTGAACACGGCTTCTTTTTTCCACTGCAAAATTCTAGATTTAGTTTTGGGCAGCAATCCACCCTGAACAACCGCATCGCGGTTGCGTAAGGCTTCCATTATCATTTCATAAAAAGACAAATTGGCGGGCAGGCCTTTGACCGCAAGCGCTTTCGAATAAGAATCCTGCATTTGCTCAAGACGCGCGGCCAACGACGCCAAGCCTTTGTAGCCGCGATCAGGAATCCAAGCGTTTCTCAGCGACAAATTTAAATCGCCTGACTCCGGCACATACTTTTTAATCCGGGTGAAAAACATCAACGTCGAAATTTCAGCGTCCTTATCCAACGACTCCACGGCGCCTTCGTTATAGTCGCCCTTCCAAAATTGAAACATCAGCGCGCGAACTGTGGATTCGGCGTCTTTTAACATTTCAGTTTCAGGATTGGTCGAATGCGATTCGCCTGACTCCACTCCCTGGCCATTTTCGCCGAACACGCGGTCCGTGTAGCGGGTAAACTCACCTGAGGATTCTTTGAACTTCATTTCGCGCTCAAGGTCATCGGTGCGCTTGGAAATATGCGTACCTGTATCCCTCAGTTCCTTCATCGTGGCTTTCATTTCTTTGGCGTCTTTAATCACACCGCAACCCGACAAACCCACAACTACAGCAACCGCCGCAACCAACTTGAACTTCATGTAAGTGACCCCTTGGAAAGAATGCAACCAATAGACTGCAATCTAATGGCCACGGTGGCGGTGGCTATAGAAAAGATTATCGCTAAACTTGGTAAATAAATTCATGGTTGGCCAAGGAATGACACTTGCACAACCACCTATAACAATGAGTTCGACGCCTTCAAATGCAATTAGAGCCAGTGTACTACCGTGGATGGTGCTCGGCGTGGGGATTGGCGCCGCGCTGATGTACCTGATCGGCACACCAAGAAAGAGGGGGACCATGACAAAAAGGCCTGTGAATTTCAAACCCACCAAGATTGACGATGACCTTCTCGAGAAACGTGTGCGCGATGAGTTCCACCGCAAAATCCGCCACGCCACCGGCATTGATATCCAGGTTCACGAAGGCGTGGTTACGGTCAGAGGACCGATATTAGTGGATGAGGTGGATACGTTAATCAGCTGCATTCAATCCGTGCCCGGCGTGCAACGCGTGGAAGACCATCTGCAGGCACACCAGACTCAACCAAGCATTCAATAATGGGAATTAATTTGCGGTGGCTGCCGCTTCGGCTTTACGAAGGGGCGCGGATGAAGACTTAGCTTCGTCACCGAAAACGCTTTTGATAAAATCATTGGTGATGGAGCGGTCGTCAGTGAGATTCAGCTTGGGAACATTAGTGGGACGGGCGACGCCGGATTCCATTTCCTCTTTCACCGAACTCAGGTCGGCCGAGCCCTCAGACAGGCGGCCGTGAGCCAGTGAGCTCATCAGGGTCATTAGCAATAAAAGTGTCGCTACCGTTTTCATTTCAACCCTTACTAGTTCAAGGATCACGCCATCGGCCAAAGTACTTAACTAGCTGTTTTTGCGTATGTTTCCACCAGACCCGCGGGCCCGGGCTAAAGCCCCTTTTGCCACTAAAATAGACGCTCGCGTAAGCTAAGGGAATTTTCCCTGAGGATTTCCACAACTTAACCTGTCCAATCTGTAACAGGGGTGCAACCGCGAAAAGGCTTGTCCTAAAACCGCTGATGGGATTAGCTCAACTGCCTATGCCGTTAAAACTCTTCGACTTTCCGCTGACTAAGGCCATGGCCACCGGCAATGACTTTTTGCTCGTGGATTTGTTGGATCCCGCATTGGCGGCCCAATGGAAAAAGGATTTTGGCCACGCCAAGCGCGCGGACCTGGTGAAAGCCTGGTGCGACCGCTACACCGGCCTCGGCGCCGACGGCGTGGTGATCCTGGAGCCTGACCCCTCAACCGATTTTGTATGGGACTTTTATAACTCCGACGGCAGCACCGCCGATATGTGCGGCAATGCCGCGCGCGCCGTCGGCCTCTACGTAAGCGAGAAAACCGGACGCAACAAACTCAAATTCAACACCCGAATCGGCGTGATCAGCGTGCGCGTGCAATCACCGAATGATATTGAAGTCGAATTACCCGAAATCAAAGAAGAAGATTGGGGCTCTGAATTTGATTTTATCCGCGCGGGCGTTCCGCATGTTGTGATCAAATGTGACAGCCTCGACAACATTGCGCAGCTCACCACGCAGGCACTCGCGATTAAAAAAATGCTGCGCTTTGCGAAGGACGGCACCAATGTGACGTTTCTTCGCATCATCACTCCCAACCACATTCAGACAAAAACTTTTGAACGTGGCGTGGAGGGCTTCACCCGCTCGTGCGGCACCGGCGCCATCGCCGCCGCTCATTCCATTTTGCGCGGCAAAGAAAATCAGCCGCTGCAAGTTGATGTTCCGGGCGGGCGGCTTTCCGTGGTATGGAAAGAGGGCAAGCCCACATTGCGTGGGCCGGCAAGAATCATCGGCGAAATGCATTGGATGAGGGACACATGAGCTTAACTCCGGAGCAAATAGGAAAACGGCTTAAGATCAGCAAGCGGATCCAGGAAACACCCGATGCGGTGTCCCTGGTTCTCGATATTCCGCCGGAATTAAAAACTTTATTCCGCTATCAAGCGGGACAATTCGTCAGTTTTTTCTTAACCATCAACGGCGAAACTATCGCCCGCAGCTATTCGCTGTCCTGTTCGCCTCTGATCGACACCGAATTTAAAATCACGGTTAAAAAAGTTCAGGGCGGAAAAGGCTCCACATTTTTATGCGAGCAAGTCAAAGAGGGCGAAACTCTGCTGACCACTCCGCCGGCGGGACATTTTTTTAAACCGGTGATGTCGGATCTCCACTACTTGCTGTTCGCCGCCGGCAGCGGCATCACGCCGGTGTATTCCATTATGAAAACCGTGCTTGAGTCTTCTCCCAACAATCGCGTGACCTTAATTTATTGCAACCGCAATGAAGAAGGCATCATTTACAGCCAGGAACTCGACGGCTGGATCAAAAAATATGCGGGCCGTTTGGAAATCGTGCATACGCTGACCAAACCGTCGGCCGCGTGGAAAGGCCACACCGGCCGCCTGAATGATACGCTCACGCAACAAGTGATCGACCAAGCGCTCACGCATAAGTTGCCGCTTGATTGCTACATGTGCGGGCCCACGGATTTTATGAATTCGATCAAAGCTGTCCTTGAGAAAAATCGAGTTCCTAAAGAGAAAATTCACATTGAGGATTTCGGTATCGCTATTCACAAAGCGGCGGCTAAAGCCGGACCCGACGTGAAGGAACACTGGACTTTTATTGGCCCCGACAAAGAGCAGGCCGCGCCCGAAAAATGGGTCGTCCAGCTCAATGGCGAGACCATTGAAGTCGCGGCGGTCGCTGGACAAAATTTAGTCGAGACTCTACTTCAGGCCGGTGCCCAACCGCCCTACTCATGCCTGGACGGTGCGTGCATGGCGTGCATGGGAAAAATCCAGGAAGGCCTAGTCTATCAAGAGGATCCCGGCATTCTCACCGACGACAACATAGCCAACTGCGAGTCCCTCACCTGCCAAGCCAAACCGCTGTCTAGAATCGTGAAAGTCAGCTACGACAATTTGTAGAACAGTGGCCTTTTTGAGATTCTATAGATATGAGCCGTCTCGGATTGATGGGATTACTTTGCGTGCTGGCAGCCATTTTATCGGCTTTGCCTTTGCCGGCCTACGCCTCGCGCACGAGCTACCATAACGCCCATCCGATCGGTTGGATGCATATGTTGCCCACAGGGGAGGCGCCCGGCTGGTCGGAACCCCAGTGGGTGAATCTTGAATTCAATCACGCCAATATTTGGAATAATGAATTTCAAATGACCGACCGGCGCACCAACGACGTTTACACTTACCGCGCCGATTTCGAGCAGAGCTCGGCGATTATGGAAACGGGCTGGGCGCTCACCGACAAATTGGCCTTCGCCATTGAAGTTCCCTACGCCAATCACAATGGCGGATTTCTCGATGACTTTATTGACCAGTTTCACGTGGTTATCGGCAGCAACCGGTTTCTTCGGCATTTGAATGACGGCTATGACAATTCCTTTTCCATCAAGAAAAATGGTGAAGAGCAGCTCACCTCCGAGCACGGCCAGGGCGTGGGCGGTTTAAAGGCCAAATTAAAATGGTGGCTCGTTCAATGGAAAAGCCCCACGCCCGGCGTGTGCGATTGCGGTCTCGCGGTTTCGTACCAAGCCAAATTCGCCGCGCAAAAACCCGGCCTCGGTTTAAGTTCCGGCCATAATGATTACAGCGGCATTATCCATTTGGGAGTTCCAATGTGGAAGTACGCGGGAGCTTGGGCCACCGCGGGATTTACCAAAGTCGGCACCAACGAAAATCTCAAAGGCTGGCCACGGCGCGAGTGGCTGCAGATGTACGAACTCACTTTGGATCTCGGATTGGGCCCCAGCTTCGGCGTAATTCTGCAAGGGCGGGCCGAGTCTCCACTACTGATGCGTGAACATTTGACTTATGACTACACCTATCCCGATAGCGATAAAGACGGCCAAACCGCGGAGCGAATCGCCTCAGGCTGGAATTCGCTGGTCGAGTGGCGCGGCTCGCAATCCATCGGCCTCCGCTGGCGCTGGGGCAAAGGCAGCCAAATCAATTTTATGATGGTCGAGGATTGGGGCCTCGGCGACAAGGATGAGCGCAACGACGCGCTCTACGTCAATAACGCGCCGGATGTCGCGTTTATTTCTCAGTGGCATTTTGTGTTTTAATTTTCCCCGTGTTAGCTTTTGATCCCTGGGAGAAACCATGCTCGTACATGAAAACATACTTTCAAAAGTGATCGAACGCGCGCTGGGCGCCGGCGCGGATTTTGCCGAAGTTTACGTGGAAGACACGCGCAAACGGCAATACTCCTTTCTCAACGCCAAACCGGACCGCGCCATCAGCGGCCACACCTTGGGTGCCGGCATCCGTTTGTTCTCGGGCATCGAGCAGGTTTACACTTACACCAACGATCTCAGTGAAGAGGGTTTGTTGCGGGCCGCGGGACAAGCCGCCGCCGCCTTGAAAGCGCGCGCGAAGATCGCGTTTGTCGCGCCGGCAAAAATGGAACTGTTCGGCGAACCTTCACGCATGAAAACCAAGGACCGCGATTTTCACTGGCAGCAACTGCGCGCCATGGACAAAGCGGCGCGCGCGGTCAGCTCCTCGGTCACCCAAGTGGACTCCATTATGTCGGAGACCAACAAAGTGGTGCAGATTATGAATTCTGAAAATGTACACCGCCAAGAAGCGCGCAATTATTTGATGTGCGGCACCTCCACCGTCGCCGAAGAAAACGGCCAGATGGAGAGCGGCTTTGAGCGCAGCGCCTATCTCGGCACCAGTGAAGACTGGCAAAAAATGAAATTTCAAGAGCTGGCGGAGACATCCGCGGCCCAGGCTTTGCGCATTTTGAAATCCGAATGGGCTCCGGCCGGCGAAATGCCGGTGCTGCTCGATTCCGGATTCGGCGGAGTGATTTTTCACGAAGCGTGCGGCCATGGCTTGGAAACCACCTCGGTGTCAAACGATGCGTCCGTGTTTTGCGGAAAATTAAATCAGCGCGTGGCCAATGATGTGGTCACCGCCATCGATGACGGAACGATTCTCGGCAATTACGGCTCTCTGGAAATTGATGATGAAGGCGAGCCCACGCGCAAGACCACGCTGATCGAAAATGGAATTTTAAAAAGTTACATCGTCGATAAAATCGGCGCGCGCAAAACCGGTTTTGCGATCACCGGCAGCGGACGCCGCCAGGATTACCGTTTCGCGCCGACCTCGCGCATGCGCAACACCTACATCGCCGCCGGCAAATCCACCTTTGAGGAAATGATCAAAGACATCGACTACGGCCTTTACGCCAAGAAATTGGGCGGCGGCTCGGTCAATCCCGGCACCGGCTCGTACAATTTCGCCGTGGCCGAGGCCTTTTTGGTGCGCAACGGAAAAATTGAAAAACAAGTCAAGGGCGCCAGCCTGATCGGGACCGGAATTGAAACGCTGGGCCGGATTATTAAAGTCGGCAAAGATTTAAAACTCGCGCCGGGAACCTGCGGTTCCGTCAGTGGCTGGGTGCCGGTCACCGTCGGACAGCCGCCGCTCTTGGTTTCCAAACTTACCGTGGGAGGCAAAGCATGAGCACCATGGAACAGGCCATCGACTATGTGCTGAATTACGCCGGCAAGAAAAAGTTGCACGTGGATGTGCTGGCCACGGAGAAATCCTCAACCCGCGTCGACATGCAGGCGCGCAAGGTGGAGCAATTTTCTTTTTCGGAGTCACATGAACTCGGCGTGCGGGTTGTCTCAGGTCATAACGAAGGAATCGCTTATTCGGAAAGCCTGGATGCGGAGAGTTTGGATGAGATGATCAGCGAGGCCACGGCCAACTCGCGCATGATCAAAAAAGAAATCGCGTCGGAACTGCATCCGGCGGCGAAACTCCCGACCATGGATTTTTTATTTAACAGCTCCTTACAAAATATCGGGGCGGAACAAAAAATCGCCGCCGCCACCGCGCTGGAAGCCGCGGCTTGGGATTTTGATAAACGGATCGTCAATGTCCCCCGCTGCAGTTACCGCGACGTGTGGATGCGCCACTGGGTGGCCAATTCCAATGGTCTCAAGAGCCAGTTTCAAGCCAACGGCTGTTCGGGATACGTGGGCTGCATGGCCAAAGACGGCGAAGCGCCCGTGAATGTGAACGAAGGATTTTTCGCCCGCGACTTTAACCTCTTGAAGCCGGAGAAGATCGCGCAGCTGGCCGCGAAAAAAACCATCGACCGCCTGGGCGCCCGCCGGCCCGCCACCGGACGTTACACGGTGATTTTTGAAAACCGCGTGGCCGAACAACTGGTGGAAATGCTGAGTGCCTATTTCAGCGCCAAAGCCATTGACGAGAAAAGTTCGCCCCTGGCCGGTAAGCTGGGACAGGCTCTTTTTTCAAAAGTGATCACCCTCGCGGATGATCCGTTTTACACCAAGGGCACCTCGTCGAGGCCGTTTGATGACGAAGGCTATGCTTCTAAGAAAACAATGTTAATTGAACAAGGTAAGGTTGTGAATTTTTTGACCAACACGGTGTTCGCCAAGAAATTAAAAATTCCTCACACCGCTCATGGCTCCCGCTCTCCCTCCACCGACCTGGATATCAGCCCCAGCAATTTGATCGTTGAACCCGGCACTAAGAAATTTGATCAGCTCCTTAACGCGGATCCGAAGGTGATCGTGATCACCAATATTCTGGGCGCCGCCGGATTCCGCGAGGTCTCGGGCGACTTTTCCTTGCCGGTCGAAGGTCATCTCTATCAAAACGGCAAACCGGTGCATGCGCTTAAAGACTTTTTAATCTCGGGCAACCTGCTGCAGGTGTTCGCCTCGATTGAGGCCGTGGGCGATGATGTGTTGCCGCCGGTCAGCGGAACCATTTGCCCGTCCCTGCTCATTCGTGATTTGAATGTAGCCGGACAGTCGTAAGGAGATTACATGCGCCTATTGATTCTTGGTTTAGCCCTGTTGATGACCGGTTGCGCTTCGCGCTCGCTCACACCCAATATTAAAGAAGTCAAAGTCAGCCGCGAACAGCCCGACAAGAAATGCAAAGAGATCGGCACCCTGACCGGCACCACCGCAACAGTCAAAGGCACTCAAGAACAAGCGCTGGAAGATTTAAAACGTGAGGCCGCCAACAAAGGCGTGAACTACGTAGTCGTGAAACAGTATTCGTCTTATGGCACCAGCGTGACCGGGATTGGCTACGAATGTCCCTGATCTGGGCCGCGTTGATTTATCCTATTAACGATGTCACCACCTCGCCGGAGAAACCTCCGGCGTATGTCGAGATCGCCAAACTTGACGCCAATAAGGGCCGCGATCTGACCTACCAAGATGAAACCCGGGTGCGGCAGCGCAAACTCTATCCTGATTTGGACTCGTTGCGGTCACCGCAAGCACCGGTGAAATTATTTAAGCACGCCTTGGCCTTAGTCGGGAAACAACCCAATTGGAAAATCGTTTACTCCGACGAAGCCAATTTCCGAATTGAAGCGGTCGCCACCACGCCCTTATTGAAATTTTCCGATGATATTGTGATTGAAGTGCGGCCCGAGCCCGACGGCAGCAGTTTTCATATGCGTTCTAAATCCCGCATTGGGCGCGGCGATCTGGGCGCCAATCATAAACGCATTAAAGAGTTTTTAGAGCTCGTTCAGAAGCCCTGAGGATTTTTTGATCACGGGCATCGGGATTTCATGCCCGCCGCCGAAACTCACAAACGGACCCTCAGCTCCAGCCGCCTTTAAAATATCATACAGTTTCTGCGCGCCGCTGATTGGAATCACCTGATCCTGCTGCCCGTGGCTTTGAATAAATTTTTTGCCTTTTAATCCCTGAGCCCGCTTTGTCCAGTTGTCTTGATCGAGCAGCACGCCCGAGTAAATCAACAAGGCGCTGATATCTTGCGGGTCGTGCATGGCCGCATCGATGGCCACCATGGCGCCCTGGCTAAAGCCGCCAAGCACCAACTTTTGCGGATTCAATTCAAATATCAATTCACTCACCAGCTTGCGCGAAAGATCCAAGCCCGGCGGCCGGATTTTAGTAAAATCAATTCCCGCTTCCAACTCTCTTATCGAAATCGGAAACCAGCCGCGGCCCGTCCACGCGGGCCCTACCGGCACTTCGTGAGGCGCCTCGGGAAACACGAAGGTCCAATTCTGTTCGGGATCAATCACATCGGCGAGTGGCGCTAAGTCGCTCGCGTCGGCGCCAAATCCATGAAGCATCACCACGACGTGGGCGGATTCTTCGCCCTCACGTTTTATACAATTCAATTGTCCGATTTTTTCACGCATGGGCCTGTTATATAGGCCCGCTGGAAAATTGTCTTCTATTTTAGACGGCCGCCGCTTTGCTGGGGAACTCCGTTGACCAGGCCGCCCCAAACTATGAATTCGTCGCCGGTCCAAACCGAGGCCGCGCAGGCTCGTGCCGCGGGAGCATTGGCCGTTGGCAACATCTTCCAGATGTTGGCGGCCGGCTCAAACACCGCCCCATCGTTATATGAGTTAGCGCCGAGACGTCCGCCCCAAATAATAATTTGGGAGGCCGACGAAGACATGGCTGCGGCCGCACGCGGCGCAAGCGGCGCAGCCTGCAGGCCCCGCGACCATGTTTGTGCCGCCGGATCAAATATCACACCGTCACCAAATCCCACGGCACCGGCGGCGGCATAATCGACCGACGTGGCTCCACCCCAGAAATAGGCTTTGCCGCCGAACATAGCTCCGCTCAAGAAAGAACGCGCATCAGGTCCCGCCGGAGGCACCGTCCATGCGTTGTTCGCCGGACTGTAATAGGCGGCGACGTCAAATACCTGAGTTGGGAAATTTCCGGCATACGTAAGCATCTGGACTCCAGTCCAAAGGGAGGCATGACCGAAGCGCGCGACGTAGAGGCCGTTAACTATGGGCGCATTGGTATTTTGCGTCCATGCATTGGTGGCCGGATCAAATGTATATCCTTCGTAATACCAGCATCCA
>JANMVK010000412.1:0-1860 GCA_031392725.1 Pseudobdellovibrionaceae bacterium | reverse complement strand
GTAAGTGTCGGTGATCCGGGTCATCATATCTTTGCTGATGCTTAAATCCTGGCCGTAATCCTCATGCGAAACCCAAATCCTTAGAATTTCAGCGCCACTGTCTTTAATGATCTCGGCCGGATCGACTACATTGCCCTGGCTCTTGGACATTTTGTAGCCTTGAGCATCGTTGACAAAGCCATGGGTGATTAAAGTTTTAAACGGCAACTTGCCTTCACCGGCTAACGCCGAAACCAACGAGGTTTGAAACCAGCCGCGGTGCTGATCGGAACCTTCCAAGTAAATATCGGCCTCAAAGCGCATATCTTTGCGCCGCGCCTGAACGGCCGTATGGCAAACTCCGGAATCAAACCACACGTCTAATATGTCTTTGCCCTTGGTGAACTGATCATGTTGGCAAGTGCCGCATTTGGTGCCAGCGGTAAAATCTTTTGGCGGATGGCTATGATAAGCCTCAATGCCCTCGCCGGTTTTTTCCATCACATCGGCCAGGCGGTTCATCACTTTTGAATCGACCAGCGGGGTTTTACATTTTTCGCAATAAAACACCGGAACCGGCACGCCCCAAATGCGCTGGCGGCTTAAACACCAGTCCGGCGAATTGGCCAGCATGGATTGCAAGCGCTGCGCCCCCCACTTGGGCACGTAATGGATGCTCTTCTCAGCGGCGTCTAAACATTTTTGCCTTAAGTTGTACTTAGGATCATCCATTCGGATAAACCACTGCGGAGTGGCGCGGAAAATCAGCGGTGTTTTAGTGCGCGGATTGTGCGGATAGGAGTGCACCAATTCTGAAACATGCACCAGCATCCCGTTGTTTTTAAGCAGCTCAACAATTTTAGGATTGGCGTCCCAGATCTTTTCGCCCTGGAATTGCGGAACTTCCGCGGTGAAGCGGCCCGCCTCATCCACCGGCGACTGCACCGGCAGTCCATATTTTGTTCCTACATTATAATCGTCAAGACCGTGGCCCGGAGCCGTATGCACGGCGCCGCTTCCAGCCTCGAGCGTGACGTGATCGCCTAAAACAATCAGCGACTCGCGCGGCATAAACGGATGCTTGGCTTTTTTGCGTTCAAACTCGCTGCCTTTTTTGCTGGCGAGCAGTTGCAATTTCAATCCCGTCTGCTTGCTTACGGAATCAGCAAGGTCCTCGGCCATGATTAAAATATCTGCACCCGTGTCATAAAAACCATAAGTGTAAGTGGAGTTGAGCGAGATTCCGTAGTTGGCGGGAAGGGTCCAAGGGGTCGTCGTCCAAATTAAAAAGCTGACTGGCTTGTTGGGCAGGGTCACGCCCGCCATTTTCTCTAGAAAAGGAAACTTCACGAAGATCGAAAGACTTTTATGATCGCGGTACTCCACTTCGGCCGCGGCCAAAGCGGTTTGCAACGTGGGACACCAATAAACCGGCTTTTCACCGCGAAAGAAAATCCCATTGTCATTGATCTTGGCCACCACGCGGATCTCATCGGCCTCGTAATCGGACAACATGGTCATCCACGGATTTTCCCAATCCGCCAATACGCCCAGCCGCTTAAACTGCTCGCGCTGTTTGTCGACCCAGGATAAAGCTTCCTCGCGACACATCTTGCGCAGGTCCGCATCCGAGGTGTCTTTGCGTTTGGCACCCAGTTTTTTGGTCACGTTCAATTCAATCGGCAAACCATGGCAATCCCAGCCCGGAATAAACGAGGCCTTGTAACCCGCCAGATTTTTATATTTCACCACGATGTCTTTTAAAACTTTGTTCAGCACATGGCCGACATGAATATTGCCGTTAGCATAGGGGGGCCCGTCGGGCATGACGAATAATCCCTTGGGCGCCGGCTTGTTCATGATCTTTTGATAAATCTTGGC
>JANMVK010000344.1:0-3000 GCA_031392725.1 Pseudobdellovibrionaceae bacterium | reverse complement strand
ACGCCCGTGGCTTCGTCATCGGTATTGCCTAGGTTAAGCGGGCCCCCCCCACCACCACTGGAGCTAGCCGCTTTGCCGGAGAGCTTCTGGTCGGAACAGTTTTGAAATGAGACCGTCAGTAATAATGCAATTACCGCCACGCTGAACTTTTTCATCTTCGCACCTTGTTGTTGTGTAACCATAGCCAGACCCCCGACTTAACTAACTGCAACCACTGTACCTCGGTTTGGAAGCCATTAACCAATAAACCAGTGTATGAAGTGCGATCAGGGCAGGGCCGCTGTCTAACTTTCCCAAGCCGTCTACTAGTTGGTGTCTCACTCTGGGCCGCAGTCTCATATAAAGACCGATAGTCAGCTAGTTGGCCAATGTGAGACGAACGTGATCTAATATTGTATCTGGGTGTACGATTGTTTGCGTTGGTCGGTGAGGGGAAATTAAATGACATACCGAATAGGTCAAGCCGCGGCTTTTATCGCAGGCGTAGCTTTAGTCAGCGTGTTTCAAAATTGCGTGGGACTCAATTCTCCCGGCACTAACGGCTCCAGTTCGTCGGCCGGCTACAGCACTCAGATTTCCGCGCCTGATGTGAACGTGGCGCCCGGCCAAGTGGCCGTGGTGAATGTCACTTTGTCTAAAGCTTTGTCGATGCCTGTCACCGTGACCTACACAACTTTGGACGATTCCGCAGTGGCGGGAATCCACTACCAAACCATGGCCGGCACCATCGATCTTCCCGCCGGTCAAATGACTTTCAGTCTCCCGGTCACCACCCTGTTTGGCTCGGGCTCCGATTTTAACAATAAACGATTTAAGTTTGATATTGCATTTGCCGGAACGGTGGCCCCGCGCACAATTCTTTACATCACCTTCAGCGCGGCGGCGGGTCCCTCGGTGACAAGCTTTCAAAAAAGCTCCAACTCAGGATTGCTTGCGGTCGGACAAATTCACAGTTGCGCGGTGAAGACCGGCGCGCTTTATTGCTGGGGTTACAACGGAGAAGGCGCGTTGGGTAGTGGCAACGCGACTAACCGGTCCATTCCGACCTTAGTGGCGGGCATGGACAGCGGCGTGGAAGCTGTTTCGGCCGGCCGGCGCCACACGTGCGCGATCAAAAATGGAGCGCTGTCTTGCTGGGGAATAAATACGAGCTTTGAGCTCGGCGATGGCACGGCCACAAATTCGACTTTTCCTAAAGCCGTGTTCGACATGGGAGCCGGGGTGCAGGCGGTCTCGGCCGGTTACGATCACACCTGCGCGATTAAAAGCGGAGCGCTTTATTGCTGGGGTAATAATCCTTACGGCAATGTGGGACACAACAATGGCGACCAACAAGTTCCTTACCGCGTACCGGGCTTTGAAACCGGCGTGACCGCGGTCGCGGCGGCTTTGCAACGGACCTGCGCCATTAAAAACAGCGCGCTTTATTGCTGGGGATATAACGGCAACGGTGAATTGGGCTTAGGCACGACCGTGACTGATAATAACCGCAATCCGACAGCCATGACCTTATCGCCAGTACTCGGTTTTGAGACCACGGCTTTCAGCATCGCTTCCAATGACCGCAGCAGCTGCGCGGTTAAAATGAACGGCTCGCTCTATTGCTGGGGTTGGAACAATTGGGGTCAGCTCGGAATCGGCACCACCGTCGCATCCGCGGCGCCGAACTTGATTAACGGCTTCGACTCCGGTGTCGGCCATTCGATGAGCACGGTCTCTCATTCCTGCGCGATCAAAGCCTCGGGCCTTCATTGCTGGGGTTACAACGGCTACGGCCAGCTCGGACAGAACAACACCACGCAGATCACCGCGCCTCCGGGAAGCCCCGTGGTGGTGACGCTGCAATTGGGTGAAGCCTTTGTGCATGTCGCGGGCGGTGGGCACAATGACACGGTCAATGCGCAATCGCATTCGTGTGCGCGCACCAATCTGAATCGCGTGTTTTGCTGGGGCTACAATGGTTACGGTCAAATCGGTGACAACACCACGGCTCAAAAAATCGTACCGGTGCTAGTCGGCCTTTAAGCCGGTCATCGCCGGCCATTTCTCCTGACATTTCTCACTCTGGGGCGAGCATCGCGAATGGATTTTTATCCCGCCGCAAGAGGTGATAGCCTAAAGCCTCGGAACGTTTCTGCGCGGGCTTACGGTTCTTCCAATGGGGTTGTCAAATGCGCATACGTTCTATTTCCGAGACACTCGGGTTTGTTCTCATTTGCGGGTTCGTATCGGCCTGCGGCGCCGGTGGCTCCTACACCAAAACATTATCGAACTCATCTTTGGGCTCTAACAATCCTCCAGCTCCCTCTCCCACTCCGGGTGGATTTGTTCCCCCGCCGGCCACCGCTTTGTCGGCCCAAGTTAAAACTTTGATCACTAACAATTGCCTCGGGTGCCATAGCAATTTTCTCGATATCAACTCCATGATTGATATCCAAGTCCTTGTCCCTGGCAATCCGGGAGCTTCTAAAGTGAACATCCGCGTTCAGGCTGGGACCATGCCTCCCACGGGCCCGTTGAATGCCGCATCGAAACAGCTGATCTTCGATTGGATCGCGGCGGGTCCCGCCGCCTTCCAGAAGGTGGGCCCAATGTACGATGCCGCCACTGATCTGTTCTACGTCCCGCGTTAAAGCGCTGGCCATCACTCCTAGAGTGTGATTCCATTTTCAGATGACCAATTGTCACAATTTTATTAAGGGGACTTGGCTCGCGGGCGAGCGGGGTGCGCAGGACATTTTGTCGCCCCATTCGGGGAAAAAAATCGGCGATTTCACCGTGCCCAGCAAAGACCAGATCCATCAAGCGATTGAATTCGCCGCCGGCGCGCAGGTCGAATGGGCGCGCCAACCGATTAAAGAACGCAGTAAAATTTTGTTTAACTTCCGGACTATTTTATTGCGCGAACTGGACGCGATCGCGCAGCTAAAGAGTTCCGAAAGTGGAAAAACTTTAGCCGAGGGCAAAGCCGGATTGCTGAAAGGCATTGAAGTTTTGGAA
>JANMVK010000306.1:0-4216 GCA_031392725.1 Pseudobdellovibrionaceae bacterium | reverse complement strand
AATGACAGACTCGATGATATTCATCGCCCCTCGGGAAACGGACAAAACCGTTCCTACAATTTTTATTTTCGGCAGCGCCCGCTTTCACGATGGAGTCTCTGGGGCTCCCAAGATCAATTCAGATTCCTAAAGAATGTATCGCTCGGATATTTTAAGGGGACTTTTTATACGTTTGGTTCCAGGTATGAACTGGCCTCATCAAGAGTTCAGATCTTTTATAATTTGGGTTTGAGTTTTGGTGGATTTAAAAATGCTACTCTAGATCAGAGTTCCGGCGGACTGGTTCACCCAAGTCACCAACTTGATTTGGTAATTCCATTTTGGCGGATTATTAAGGACTCCAATAGATCAGTTGGCTTTGTTATTGGCATTAACCAGAAATTTCTTATCAACAATAGGCTGGGAGGTCACTCCAGCGGGTTACTAACAACAGTTATGCTGGGCCTTGAGGCGACACTATGAATAAAAAATTTGAGCCAGAGAGAAGCCATTATTCTATTTTAACAAATTGATTCACTAAGCTCTTGTTTGCCACTAGTAGTTGCAACAATCTTCGAGCTGCAGGGTTTGGCGTTTTACTGCCTTGTTCCCATGCCTTTACGGCATCAGCGCTGTATCCAAATATGCCGGCAAAAACCGGCTGGCTCATGTGTAAATTATTGCGAATGTCTTTGATGTCGGAGCTTGAAAATTCAGGAGGGTTTTCAATCTTAACCTCATTCACACGGAGCTCTTTTTTTCCAGCATGCCAAGCAATAGCATCGCTGGCTGCCAACAGCAACGACTGCCCAAGAAGCGTTTTCTTTTTACTTTTAGCTTTCAACTTACTTTTTCTTTTCATATCTAACTCCGCCTTCGGCCTTTCCGTGCTTCCTTCTTGAGATTTTCAATTTCGCCTTTCAGTTCCTTCTTCTCATCTGCGTTTATGTTTTCTCGTTCACCCTTCAATAACAGAAACATCAAATGGGTGATTTCCTCTGCTGGTAGATCCAGATAAAACACCCTATACGAACTACTTTTGCCTCTCTTATGTCCACCAACTCGAATCTTCCTGATGCCGCCGGTTCCTTGAACCAAAGTTCCGTGCGTGGGATCTTGCAGGATTTCATCTTGAATTCTTTTTAGAAGATCCTTGTCATCCTCACCATCAACGCGTTTTCTAAATCCTACAGACTCTACAAATCGCCGTTTCATAATGAAACAGTCATAACAGCTTGACCTGTTACTGGGTAGTATACTACTCGGTAGTACATCGCGTCAACTTTAGTGTCATGATGACCTTCGGGCTCCAGACCTACGGAAGGTGTATCGAATTGGTTGAGTTGGAATTAAACGATATTAGGCGCAGATTTTTTCGGAGGAGGTGGACGATAAGTGGACGATGAAGCGTTTAAATTGGTGAAAATCGAGATCCGAGATGATCTCTAACTTATTGATTAAACTGGGTAAAAATTGGTTGCGGGGGCCGGATTTGAACCGACGACCTTCGGGTTATGAGCCCGACGAGCTACCAGGCTGCTCCACCCCGCGACAAGATAGATACAGTGAGTCGTGAAGCTACGCTTCATGAGTGGGGTTGGTCAAGGGGTCATTTCTAGGAGTTACGCGGCTTTGCGTTCGCCTTCGATTAGTTTCTTAAGGGCGCGGAAGGCTTCGCGGTTGTAGGGGATTCCCAGCGTGTGCTCGATGTACATTAGCGCTTCTCTGGGGTTCTTAGGAACCGGGCAGTTGATGTTGGGCAGGATCAGATTGGCGTAGGCGTCGGCGAGCGACACGACCTTGGCCAGCGGATGCATCTTCACATCTCGAATCCGTTGCGGGAAACCTTGGCCGATGCTGTTTTCGTGATGTTCGTACACGATGCTGACGATGTCGTCAGGCACGATTCCCAAACTTTGCAGCATCTGCATGCCACGGAAAGAATGCGTCTCGTAGACTTGGATTTCGTCGGGAGTCATTCCTGCTAGCGGCTTTTTCAGCAACTCTGGAGGCAAAGCTTTCATTCCAATGTCGTGGAGCAAACCGCCAAGCGACAATTTCTCGAGAGTGGCTTTTTTCTCGTACTTCAGTCCCTGGCCGATCATCACGCTTAACGCGCTGACGGCGACGGAGTGACTCATCAATTGGTCAGAGTAATCTTTTAAGCTGCCCAATAGCTCGGCCAAACTCTTATGGGAGTCGACTAAGCCGATGACCGCTTCACAGATTTGTTTCGAATTGTTGTACGTTTCGAGATCGAGTCCTACGCCTTCGACTTGGCGGAACATGGCCCGTGCTGAGTGGGTGACCATCGTGGTTTTTTTGCGGTCATCCAGGTCTTTTTTGCTTAAGGCGATGCCGGCGATGGTGATCGTTTGGTGGGTGATTTTGTAATATTCTTTTTTCTTAACCCACAGATACGAAACTTCTTTGTTCTGATAATTTTTGAACTGATCGACGTTGGAATGAGCTCCCGCTTTGCCGACCATGACGAATTTTTCTTCGCCAAGTCGCACATAGATGTCCACCGGAATGGTCACACCCTGTACGAACTCCGTAATCGGAATGGGCATAAAGTCAGCAGAAGTATCTTCCATGGGTTAACTATCGGGTTTTTGCCGGGGTAAGATTAGAGGAGAACGGCTTGGCCTGGACCAAAGAAGGGTGTAGTTATGCTTAATGTCGTCAAACGCATCCACGCCACTTGTTATCGAAGGTCTAGTTAAGAATTACGGCTCCACGCGGGCGTTAAACGGCGTCTCGTTTGAGGTCAAGCCGGGTGAAGTGTTCGGTCTGCTGGGTCCCAACGGCGCGGGCAAAACTTCGCTGATTTCGATCGTTGTCACGCTTGAGCAAGCCACTTCCGGCCGCGTGCTGGTGTTTGGCCGGGATGTGGTGAATGAATCGCGCGAAGCCAAAGGTCAAATCGGCTGGGTGCCGCAGGAAGTGATCAACCACGGCTATTTTAACGTGGTGGAAATTTTAAAATTCCACGCTGGATATTTCGGCGTAAAAAATCCGGGCCCGAAAATTGATGAGCTGATCAATGCGTTGGATTTATTTGAGCACCGCAATAAAAAAGTGCGGCAGTTGAGCGGCGGGATGAAGCGCCGGCTGATGATCGCCAAAGCCTTAGTGCACGATCCGCAAATTTTGCTGCTCGATGAACCCACGGCGGGCGTCGATGTGGAATTGCGCACAAAACTCTGGCAGTTTGTAAAAGACCAGAAGCAAAAAGGCCTAAGCATTTTACTCACCACTCACTATTTAGAAGAAGCCGAGCGTCTGTGCGACCGCGTGGCGATTATTCATAAAGGTGAACTTAAAGCCATCGACAACACCAAGGATTTAATTTCGCGCTGGAGCCGCAAAGAGATCGTGCTGCGGCTGAATCATGATCACACTTTTAAGCATCCGGACATGATCCGAGGCGCCGGCCGTGAGTGGGCGTTTATGACGGATATGAAAAAACCGCTTGGAACGTTGCTCGGCGAACTTGGCGTGCAGCTTAGCGAAATTGTCGACGTGCATGTGCAAGAGGGTTCGCTCGAGGATGTGTTCGTGCATTTCACCAGCAAGGATAAGGTGGCCACTCTATGAATTGGGCTTCACTGGACGTTTCGCTATGAAAGACTTCGTGTGGACTCCGTTTTTGGCGCTGCTTCGGCGGGAGATCGCGCGCTTTATGAAAGTGGCGGCGCAAACCATCGTGACGCCAATGGTGAATTCCAGTTTGTATTTAATGATTTTCGGCGTGAGCCTCGGTCAGCAGATCACTTTAAAAGGCGGCATTCCCTACCTTTCGTTTTTAATTCCCGGTTTGGTGATGATGGGTTGTTTGAACAACGCCTTTCAAAACACTTCGAGCTCAATTATTGCCAGTAAATTCGGCGGTGATTTAGAGGATCTTAAAGTTTCTCCCATCAGCCACACCCAAATCATGGGCGCGCTGAGTATTGCGGCTTTGATGCGCGGACTCACCGTGGCGTTTATCACCTGGCTGGTCGGCGAGGGCGCGTTTTACCTGACTTACGGCGAGTGGATGCCGGTGGCTCATTGGCCGATTCTAATTTTATTTTTATTTATCGGCGGGCTGTGCTTTGCCAATATCGGCATTAGCGTTGGCTTTTGGGCGCGAAATTTTGACCATTTATCGGCCATCGGCGGCTTTGTTTTATTGCCGTTAATTTATTTAGGAGGGGTATTCTTCTCGGTGGACAATTTGCCCGGCTTTTGG
>JANMVK010000111.1:0-9480 GCA_031392725.1 Pseudobdellovibrionaceae bacterium | reverse complement strand
TGGTTCGTGGCATTTTTGTGGACCAGCGCCGCGCGCGACAAATGGGTGCGCCGGATCTTCGCGCCCGCGGTTTTAGTTGTGACACTGATCGCGTTGCCGATTGTGTGTTTTGTGAACTCGCAAGAAGGGGAGATTGAGCCTCCGGCTGTGCTTGAGCACCGCTACAAAGCGGTGTTGTTCTTAGATTACAAGTCCTTATTCGGCCAATCGCGATTTCAATTTTATTTTTTAAGGCCGCCCAGCGTGCTCGAGAAAATCGACACCGGTGATTTCGCTGCCCACAAGGTGGATCAAGGATTATCCGACCATAAAGATTTAAAAGCGGTGGCGTTTCTCACGTCCGATCAGGATGGCTATGACCGCTTGCGCACCATCGAGGGGATTTCCACTATTGAGGCCGAGTGTTCCCAAATTCAAAGCTCCGGTTCGCTGATGGATCATCTGCTGTTCAAGCTAAATGCCAAGCACAACCAACGGCGGCGCCCGACTTGGTATTTGGTTTGCGAGCGGCGGAAGAGCTAAATCCCGAAATGAGACAGGGCATCTGACTCAGGATGAGATCATCAAATTTTGTCATTTCGGACAGGCTCGCATATGAGATAGCGTTTAATTTGGATGGTGAAGCAAATGGTTAAAAACACGAATGCCAGTTTCCTGGTGTTGGTTCTACTCGTTGGTGTAATTGCGATCCTTTTTCAAAACTGTTCGAGCGGAGGCTACGCCGGGTTGGACGGATCCAGCGTTGGTGGAACCGGGTCGCCCAATCCCGGCCCGAATCCGTCTCCTGGTCCCGGCCCAGCGCCCGGCCCCGGCCCGGCACCCGGTCCCGGCCCAACACCCGCACCGATGCCGGCCTTCCAAGGCACCTACACAACCCTCCCGCAGACCAACACTCCAGACTACAAGATCGCACCCGCCTATGCGGCATTCGGCAATAAACTTTTCGTGTTTGGCGGCCGAAACCCCATTCGCAGCGACGCGGCTATTTACGATAAAACCACCGGTGCATGGACCCAGGTCAATATGACCGGCGGTCCTCCTCCCGGATATGGATCCGGCGCCGTTTGGACCGGTACCCGAATTATTGTCTGGGGTGGAGTCGCCTTGGGAGTCGGCTCGGTGAACACAGGTTATGTTTATGATCCGGCCACAAATAGTTGGGCCACACTTCCGCAACTCAACAACATTCCGACCCGTGGCCGTCATGCGATGACCTGGATAAATGGAAAACTCTTTGTCTTCGGCGGATATTTTGAAGAGCCCGGCATTGGAGTTGGCGCGCGAAATGATGGCTACATTTACGACCCTGCTACGCAACTGTGGTCAGCGATCAGCACGGCCAATGCGCCGCCTGCCATGGTTCGCAATCACGCCGTATATACGGGCAGCAAAGTCTTGATCTTCGGTGGTTGCTCGGCCGCACTGGTGGCATCCAACACGCTCTATCAATTCGATCCGGCCCTCAACCAATGGAGTCTTCTCAGCGTAGCGGGAGCTCCCCCGGCTCGCTGTGGACATTCACAAGTTTGGACTGGACGAGAAATGATCATCTTTGGAGGGCACCCGGGTAATGAAGTTGCCACCAACGATGCGGGAGTCTTCGATCCCGCCTTGATGTCGTGGCGTTTGATTCCAGGCCCAATGAATTTGGCAGCCCGAATGGAACATGCGGCTGGATGGCTGGGAAACCAGATGGTGATTTGGAGTGGATTTCCTGCGAATGGAATGTTGGGTCACACTAGCGGCGACCTATTTAATTGAAGGACCCAGGTGCGCGTCATTAATCAATGATTAAACAAAGACAGGATCCGAAATCGGATCCTGTTCTTTGGATTTGTCACTATTGTTTGACCAGATACTCTTCGAGTTTATCAAAACTTCCGCCCCAGCCTTGTGACATTCCGGCTTTGGCTTTATTGAAAGTTTCGCGTTCAGCAGGCGTTGCATCGCCGACCACTTCCCACTTGATGGTCACTCGGGTTTTATTAGAACCTTCGGCTTCGAGTGAAACAGTTGTCTTCATCACTTCAGGCCAAGTGGGAGCCATCGGGTGACGAGCGATCTTTTCATTTTCGTCGCAGAAGTATTGGGTATAAACAAACCGATGGCGTTTAACAATTTCCAGATAGTTGGCCTTGCCATATATCTTTGTGTCGCCGACGCCTGTCATGCAGTAGAAGGCACTTCCGCCAGGTTTAATGTCGGCTCTTAAATAATTTATTTTAGAACCTGCCGGCCCGGACCATTGAGCAAGATGTTTTGGGTCAGTCCACACTTCAAACATCAAATTTAGTGGCGCATCAAAGGTTTGATTGATAACAAAAATATCTTGTTTGGTAGATTCCATTTCTAGGTATTCGGCAAGACGATCCCAAGTTGAATTTCCACCGGCCTTTTTGATAAATTTCTTGGTTTCGGCGGCGGCTTCAGCTGTGCTCAAGGCCATGGTCATTTCCATTCTAGTTTTGCCTTTAAGATCAATGAAATTGACAGTCACACGAAATATCGGTGGTTGGTCATCGTTTCCGCCATGATCATAAACCATGCGGGAATATTTTTCGACTTCGAGGTATTTAGTATTGTTAGGATAGTCGACACCGTCGGGTCCATGCATTGTGTATTTCCAATGGCCGCCCGTTCGCACATCTTTGCTATGGCTGGTAAGTGTAAACCCGCGCGGTCCCCACCATTGAGCCACTTGCTTAGGGTCAACCCAAGCCTCCCAGACCACCTTAACTGGAGCATCATAAATACGTTCAATATAGAGTTCATTTGGTTTACTTGTTGTGGCCATTTTTCTTTCCCTTCTTCTTAGAAGTTATTGTTTTTAAATAAGCATCAAGTCTGTCAAAACTTTCTTCCCAAAACTTTCTATAGTCGCCAATCCAATCGGCGGCTTCTTTAAGGGCTTGGGCCTCAATACGGCAAGGGCGCCATTGTGCCTCTCGCCCTCGAGAAATAAGCCCGGCCTTTTCTAGTACTTTTAGGTGCTTGGTGATAGCCGGCGCTGAAATATCAAAAGGCTTGGCAAGCTCTTGCACAGTGGCTTCGCCGCTGGACAACTTAGCTAATATTGCTCTACGGGTAGGATCCGAAAGAGCCGTAAAAGTCAGAGTTAATTTGTCTTCAGTATGCTTCATAATTAGCCTATTAGTTAATTAACCTATAAGTTAATTATAAAAAAAAAAGGGAGTTTGTCAATATCGTCAATGATGAGTCTAATAAATTGCTCAGGAAGAATATGTCGGTTAGGCTACTGGTAAATGTTCGGTCTAACCATCTACAACTTTCTAGTCGACCTCGATCTCGGAATTCTAAAACTGTTCAATTCCAGTTTGCACAATGCCTATCTTGATCCCTTCTGGTTGTTCATCACGCAAATGCACAAATCCAAAATCGTGATGATCGGCGTGCTCCCTTTGGTCTCGGCTTACGTGGTCTATATATATAGATGGGAGGCGATCAAGCTGCTGATCGCCTTGGGGATCGCCATTGCTCTGGCTGACTCAATATCCTACAGAGGCATTAAGCAGTTCGTGGACCGTCCAAGACCTGCGCAGAATCCGGCAACTTCAGCGTGGCTAAACAAGGTTGGGACTGCGCATGGTGCGAGTTTCCCATCTAATCATGCCGCGAACAGTTTTGCGGCGGCGGTTGTCTTATCTTGGTATTTCAGGCGTGCGCGCTACGTATTTTACGCGTTGGCATCGGCCATAGCTTTGAGCCGTGTCATGTTGGGAGTGCATTATCCATCGGACGTTTTAGCCGGCTCGATAGTTGGGATTTGTGTCGGATGGTTGGTCACCACTGAACTCGCTAAACGCATGCGTGTTTCAAAAAAACCCAAGGAGAGTTGGACTTGGAGATCAAGGTCTCGACGGCAAACAGCGGATTGACACATTCGAGCACTTTCCTGAAGTTTAACTAGACTTGAGTCCGGGCCCACCCCTTGCAGTAATCTAATCGCAACTAAGGGGGCTAAATGAAAACATCTAGCTTGGTATGTGGAAGCATTATTGCGGTGTTGGCAGCCGGTTCAATCGGTTGCGGGCAGACGATGCGACCGTACAGCGTAGAGGGTGTGGATACCTCCCTCAACATTGAATCCGACGATCAAATGGCGAAGGCGGAACGAGCCGCTAAAGATGCACAGGCTGCTATTGATGAAGCCAATGCATTGATCGCTAATATTACGGACGACAACGGCAATATTAATGTGGGACTTTTCAAGAAGGCCGCAGCCAACGGCGCCACCACGCAAGCCTTGCTGGATCCGATCAGCAATCAGTTGCGCGCGGCATTCGACAAGATTTACGCAAAAGTTCTTTTGGTTAAAACCCAATTTGGAAAAGCGCGCCAGGCGTTGAATGATGCATTGGCTAAAATAGATCAGGCCAATCCCGCAAATTCCGCTCAGGTCGCATTGATCATGGCGCAGTTAGCGGCGCTTGATAAATTGGAAGCGCAGTTCTCAACATCCATGCACTCACTGGCCTCAAAATTAGATTTGGCCACGGCCGGTTTGGATGCGATTATCAAAGGTGTTACAACTTTTATTCCCGGTTTTGGT
This sequence comes from Pseudobdellovibrionaceae bacterium, assembly GCA_031392725.1. Lineage (GTDB taxonomy): Bacteria > Bdellovibrionota > Bdellovibrionia > Bdellovibrionales > UBA1609 > JALHOQ01. The sequence continues at coordinate 4,910 of JANMVK010000111.1, read as the reverse complement.
TCGATCATCGGCATGGCTCTGGATTTCCTGGTCATGGGCGATCTGAAAACTTTGATTGCTGAATTAAAAACCAAGTTGATGGCGCTGTAAAAATAAAGGCCCCAACATACTTGGTACAACCCGCCGTAAGGCGGGTTTTGTTTTTCCCCCACATCTCCTTCTCCCATATCTCCTTTGTCCCTTCTCATAACGACACACAGGTCTGGGTTTCTCTTCTACTTACTATAAAATCTGGTGCGCCCCACGGGACTTGATTCTCCGGGATATATCACCGAAAATATAGATAGAGTCTCGTTCAAGGAGGGGTACTTACAACAGGTCTCTATCTGGTGCCTTGATTCTAAATTCAGGGTACGAGCCGATCAAAGTCGTAAACTGGCGTAAGGCCATCTGCCTGTGGTTTCAGGACAAAGTTGAAGTTCTGGAGTTCCATACGGCCACGGTTTCTTCGCCCAGCCGGTCTTACCAACTGCCCGCCGTCATTCGTTTAAAACAGTACATACGTCCGTATTTGTCGTTGTCGGTGCGCCTGTCGAGACAAAACATCTTCTTGCGCGACAATCACATCTGCCAATATTGCCATAGGAAATTTTCCGAAAAGCGCCTGACCATCGATCACGTATTGCCCCTGAGCAAAGGCGGCAAGCACGAGTGGACCAATGTGGTGACGGCGTGTTCGCTGTGTAATAACAAGAAAGGCGACAAGTCGCCTGAGAAAGCCAATCTGCGTTTGCTCACCCGCCCGGAGAAACCGAGGTGGCTGCCCAACCGCGATCTTGACCTCGACGGCAACCGCCTGCCCATGGCTTGGCGTCCGTATTTAGCCGCCAGGTAGCTAATTTTTCTCAAAATGGGATCATTTTATCCGGAATTTATTCTTAATCTTGTCCGCGCCGGCACTGGCCGACGATTTGATCAGTGGGGTCACAAACACCACAAACTGGCTCTTGTTGCGCCGGAAGTCCTTTGAGGCATAGAGCGAGACAATGGGATTTTTAGAAGCACCGGCGGGAAGTTTGTTGAAGTTGGTTCCGCTGTCGTTGGAAATCAATCCGCCCACCACCGCGCTTTGGCCACTGCGCACGTAAAGTACTGTTTGAATTTCATGGCTTGAAGTCAGTGGACCTTGATCGGAATAGCTAAGCAGGCTTTTCACCGCGAAAGACAGAGTCAGTTTTACCGAGTCCGAGCGTGAGCCCAAAATTTGTGGAGTGATATTGGCGCGAATGCCGGTTTCTTCAAAGTTGGTTGAAGGCTGGCCTTGAGCATTAACCACTTGGTAGGGCAGACGGGTAATGGAATTGACCACACCCGATTTGCCGTCCTCGACTGTGACGGTTGAGCCTTGCAGCACCCGGGCGTATCCTGCTTGGGTGAGGGCGTTGAGCCGCGGCACAAGATTCGAAATGGTTCCGGTGAGTGTCGCCGAGAGGTTGCTGGGAGCGCGGCTGCTTTGAGTGAACTCAACCGTTGAACCATCTCCCAAATCCGGCAGAAATTGGAAGCGGAAGGATTTGCTATAGTCCTTTTGCAATTCCACGTAATGAACCACCATTTGCACAATTTTTGGCGGCTCAGCGTCTGGCGGCGGGCGTACATTGATCAGGTTAATCACCATATCGATCTTGGGCGGCAGAACCTTTTTGTCGGACACGGCCTCGTCCATAATTAGATCGGGCATAAAAAGTTTAGCTAAAATTTCGGCTTTGTCTTTTTCCTCTCGGGAGTTGGCGAATCCTTCCAGAATAAATTTGCCGTTGACCGGCATCACGTGAATCTCGGGGTTTCCGATCTTGCGCTCAATAATTTTGGCGATCTTGGATTGGGCGAGCGGACTCAGCATGACCAGCGAGGTGGCCTGGGCGCCAAATTGCTTGACCACGGAGTGGATGCGCTTCATCTCCGAGGCTAAAAGAATTTCCCCATCGACGATGACTTTATTGTTCAACACTTTGATTTTGATGCCGTCAATTCCCTCTAGCAGAGCTTGAATTTCGCGGGCGGCCTTTTGCATTTCCGATTTGCGTACATCAAGGGTGTACTCCCTCAGCACGGCGCCGGTTACAGGATTTTTAATCAACAGGGTGCCGATGCCGGCTGTTTTAGGGACAAATCTTAGAGTGCGCCGTTCAGGGTTCCACTGCATTTGCGTGACGTGCGCATAGGTGCCGTCGATTTCAATATTTTTTGGCAAGTTTTCAAGATGCTCGTCGTAATAAACGCCGACCGTTAAATTGATGTAGCCGCTTGTAACCGGCCGGTTCGCGCTGGTTAGAACTTGTTCCTCGGTTGGAGGAATATAGATTTGCGAAAATGCAACTACAGGCAGCAGCCCGTAGGCGATGGTCACGCCCCAAGATTTCAGTTGAAGTGGAATCCCCAAGATTACCCCTCTTATTTTGAGGATTAATTTTGCAAGACTAGGACCACTCCGGTGAAGCACCCGATTGCGCGTTTGGTAAGTCGTTTCGTGACCATGGAGATTTGGCCAAAAATTAACGAAGGCGTACGGGATGTCGATGTTGTGGATTTCGTCGACATGGTCAACATGCCGGGGAGACCAGATTCAGTGATTTTGGCTTGATCTAGGGCACAGTTTTTGTAATGTACCCCTCCGTATTCAATCAGCTTAAATTTCAGCGGTTTACCGTGAGAATCGGGGCCGCTTTACGTATAAGGTGCCTATTTTGAGCCTGAACCGAATCCTGACCTTCGCACTTTGCTTGACCCTCGCCCTCCCCGGCGGGATGGCCTTTGCACATAATGGGAGCTGCGAATTGGACCTGGCGGCCGGCCGGTCGAATGCCCTCGCCGAACAGCTGATCCGCAATGTGACCGACGACGTAGAGAACGAAAAACTAACCATCGAAGTGATGCACCAAGTGGTGCAACGCAAGAAGCTTAACGACGACACCATCGCAGGCTGGCTACGTTCGATTCACCGAAGCCAGGAACAGCATCCGTTGAATTTGCTCGAGTACAGCGCTCTTTTGTTTATCGGCAAGAGCGGAATTTTTGATAATTACGCCGATCCGGAAATTAAGACTCAACTCGCGGCCGGCATCGCCACCGCCGAAAAGAATATGACGCCGGAAAAAATTGGCACTTCTAGTTTCCGTGGACGATTGTTTTATGATGCCGTTATCCGGGAGTCGGAAGAACCGCCCCAGAAAAATTGGCTGCAAAAAACCGTGGGCGCCGTCCGCCGCAATATAAACATCGTGAGTGTAGTCACCACCTTGGTCGGCGCGGCCTTGTTGAGCTTTGAACCTGGCCGTTACATATTCGCCGGCGGCTTAATCGGCCTTGCCCAGGCCTCGCTCAATGAGTACATGGTTCACATTGGCATCGGGCATGCGCCCAGGGCGGTGTACGGAAAATTTCGCTACTTCGGCAAAGCCGGCCGCTTTATGGAGCAAGTCACTCTCGCCCATAAGCTGCATCACACGGTGGTGAGCGATAATTTCGGAGCCGCCACGCTGACGCCCGAGCAAATCGTACGCGCCGAAAAGACCTTGAGAAAACTTACCGAAAATCTAGTGATGGAGCGGATGCAGGCCGAATATCCCGAGCTTAACACCGCTGTGATCGCCGAGAAGACCGATTACAAGGCGGAAGTGGAGCGGATCATCGCCGCGACCCGCAAGGGAAATTACGGCGTGAACGGCACTTTTGCGGGAGCTACATCCATGTTAGTCACAGCGGCGCCGTTTTATTTATTGAACTACGCGCTTTATGCCGCCACCGGCAGTTTAGAATTTTTAATATCATCGAACATCTCGCTGATGTTTATGATCGTGCAGTCGGTTTACTCACATTGGTATTTGCATTACAAGCCGTCGCCGGAAACCGACAGCCTTACCAGCCGTTTTCAGATGTGGTATTTGCAGAACACGCCTTTCGGTCGCTTGGCGCAACGCCTGCATTTCACCCATCATGAGATGCCGTATGCTTATGACCGCACCAGCAACGGCGTGATCATGGCGGGTTCGGCGTCGGATCGAATCGCCAATCTTTTTGTTCCCGGGTTTATTCAGAATCCGCGGGTTAAAGATTTAGTGGAAATGTACACGCAAGGCTTTTTGCCCGAGCTGCAGTCACTGATGACGCCGCCCGGGCCGAAAGATTAAAAGATTTGTGCCTGGTTTTCTTTACCGTTAACCAGGAGCTCATTGTTCGGGTAATAAATTACTAATTTCTCAGTGCCGGTGCCCCGTTTGTATACGAGCGGCGCCTGGGTATTGCCTTTGAGCTCAACCACTTCGGGCAAGTCCGAAAAAGATTGTTGCACAGAGGTAGCGGGAACGGATTTCCATTCGCCTAAATCCCAACGGCCTAAGAAGTCATCGGCTTCCACGATATCGCCGCCGCCACCCTGCGAAGCGAGCTTCATATGGATCAAACCATCCGTGCCCTTAGCAATATTCACCAATGGAGTTTCAATCACAGCCAAGGTGGAGTGCGGAAACGGCGCCATTTCTCCAACATCGATAATCGCGGGTTTATAATCCACTTTGGCCTCCTGCTGGCCGGCTCCCAACGCTTTTTCATAATCGAGCCGGATCTCACGCGCTTTTTTCGCGTCGAGCAGAATGGAGACAAATTGGGCGGCACCAAAACCTTCCAAGTTGCCGCCATGAGTGCCGGCCAGTTCCTGCTCCGCCACGCCATCGCCATCGACGTCGATCAAGGCTGAAACTTCGCACAACATCCAAGTGGTGAGGGGAGTGTGAAGTTTAAAACCGATTTGCAGATACTCGGTGGGAACGCCTTTATCATTAGGTTTGGTCAGAATCCGGTAGCCCGCCGATTGCAAATCGCAACTGCGGCTCTTCCAAGTTTCGTTGGGCAGGGTCTGCGCTTTGCGCGCGTCTTCGCCGAGCAAATTAAACGGCAAGGCCAGACCCATA
>JANMVK010000276.1:0-6456 GCA_031392725.1 Pseudobdellovibrionaceae bacterium | reverse complement strand
CATCAAGGCTCGGCGCTGAAGGATTGCTCGGCATGCCGTCGGCGTCGACCGATGTGGCTTGCACATCTTCAACGGGTTCATTTTTCTCTTGGGATTTGGGATTCAATTTCGAGGTCAGATTTTTTGGCGCGGTTTTTGGCGCGGTTCGGAGAGCGGGCGCCTGTTTCAAATCGGGTTTCGAATCGCGCGCCCGGCTATCGAGCTTCTGTTCATCGGGTTTCACATCGCGGTCGGTTTGAGCCAATACATCTTCAAAGGACGCTTGGCCCTTTTCCGACGCGCTATTCCCCTTGGCTGGTTTAGCCTGGGGAACAAAGCCCAAATTGTTAAGACCGCTAACGTTCACTTCACTTACCCCTTGGCGTGCGACCGGCGATAGCCCGTGTACTTCTCCGACAAAACTTTAGCCTTGTCGGCGGGCAACAGGTTCATAATCTCGGCGGCACTCTTCTTTTTCATCTTGGCCAAAACTTCCACGGCGAGATCCTCGTTTATAGATCCGAGAACTTCCGCGGCCTGCTTTGGTTTCATGTTCGAGTATAAATCCACCAACTTAGTTACCTTCTCCTGGTCTATCTCGACTCTATCTTTCAGGACCTGGGCGATTTGCCCGCGCATCTCTTCGAGTTGCGTGATCCTTTTGTCGAGCTCAACCTTTTGTCTTTGCAATTCTTCTTCCAGCTGGCCCAGCTCTTTCTCCCGCATGTCGAGTTCTTCTTTTCGGCTCTTTAACTTCTCGAAATGACTGAGATCCTCCATCGCCGTGTGGGTCTCGTCGGGATTTTTATCTTTCGTCCCGGCTGGGGTTTTCGCGGCAACTTTTGCCTTTGTAGTGGGTGCGGAAGTGGCTTTTTCTTCCTTCGCCGAAGCCTGACCAAAGGCGGAGAATTCCAATCTCTGATACCAGCGCTCACAGACTTCCGGCGCGGCCACATAGAAGCCAAGGCCGCCAAGACTTAGCGATAAAACCATCACCGCGCGCCACGGAATCGGTTCTTTCTTTTTCGCCGGGCGGCCCAAGGCATGCCGCACGCGCGTCTCAGGATCGCGCTTGAGGGGAGCCGAGGAGGGATTCTTCGCCCGCATCTTAAATGAAGGTGGCGGTGGCTTGGGGCCGCCGCTTTTCGCTTCCTGAGCCGCTTTAAAAAACTGTTTATAATCGTTGTTCATATTTTCCTCCGAGCGATCCGTACCATGGTCAGGTCATCCTGTTCCTTGGCTTCGATCCGCTGCAACCAAGCTCTATACTCGAACAATTTCTTTTCTTTCAACTTCACCAAAATTTTGCGCTCCCGGGCGGCCACGATCAGCGCCTCATGCTTCTCTTCAGCAAGCTGCAGTAACTCGCGCGCCTTCAGCCGCATCCGTTCAATACGGATCTTCTGCCCGCTGAGGAAATGTTCCATCTCACGGATTTCGGCCAGCTTGCCGGCGGTGCCCGTTTGCTCCGCTTCCGCGATTTCCTCGCGCACTTCATCGCTCCTCTGGTACATCCGTTCAATCTGCGTCAAACATTCGTCGACCGCGGCCTGCGCTTCGGCGTATTCCCTCTGCGCCACATCTTCCAGGCGTCCGCGATGCTTCAAAACCGTGTCGAGTCCGAACTTGAACGCCATCGCTTCTAATCCAACTGCATCATCATGTTAAAGGCCTGATCCAATGAACCCGGCTCTTCCACGTCCTGGCGCAAGAGCTTTTCAATGGAACCTTCCATTTTTATAGCTTGGTCAATTTTAGCATTCGAGCCGGCTTTATAAGCGCCGATGTTGATCAAATCCTCGGCCTCTTTGTAAATCGACATCATCTCCCGCACAAATTGAGCTTGGCGGAAATGCTGTTCGCTCACCACGTTGCGCATCACCCGCGAAGTGCTCTGCAAAACATCGATCGCCGGAAAATGGCCCTTTTGCGCCAGATTCCGGGCGAGGACCACGTGACCATCGACAATGGCGCGCACGCTGTCACCGATGGGATCATTGAGATCATCGCCTTCGACGAGAACGGTATAAAGTCCTGTGATGCTGCCGCCGCCTTCGAAATTTCCCGCGCGTTCTAGAAGCTTCGGCAAAAGCGCGAACACGCTTGGCGTATAGCCTTTGGTGGCGGGTGGCTCGCCCACGTTCAGTCCGATTTCCCTCTGCGCCATGGCAAAGCGGGTTACGGAGTCCATGATCATCAGAACATCTTGTCCGTTGCCGCAGAAATGTTCGGCAATGGTGGTGGCGACAAACGCCGCCCGCGTCCGTAGCAGCGCACTTTGATCACTGGTGGCCACTACGACCACTGATTTTTTTAATCCCTCTTCGCCTAAAACATTTTCCACAAACTCTCGGACTTCCCGGCCCCGCTCACCGACCATGGCAATGACGTTCACGTCCGCTGTGGAGTTGCGCGCCATCATACCGATCAGCACAGACTTACCCACCCCGCTACCGGCCATGATTCCCAAACGCTGGCCCTTGCCAAGCGTGACTAATGAGTCAATTGCCCGCACACCCAGGCTCAAAGCTTCGCGAATGGGCGGACGCGCGAGAGGATTGACCGCTTCACAATAGAGCGGAAGTTCCTCGGTTAAAAACAAGGGGCCTTTGCCATCGATCGGCTCGCCCATGCCGTTGATCACACGCCCCAGCAGAGCGTCGCCGACAGGGAGGGTGGCCAGATTGCGGCGCACGAGAATGGTCGAACCGAGGCCCAGGCCGCGCATTTCACTGAGCGGCATTAATAAAACCTCGCGGTCGCGGAAGCCGACGACTTCAGCCAGGAAACTGGCGGCGCCGGAGTTGGGATAGATTTCACAAATACTGCCCACGGAAACTTCGGGAATAAAACCGCTGATTAAAAATCCGGTGACGTGAGTCACTTTGCCAATATCACGGCTCAGCTGGGCGCTGTTAAGGGCGCGTTGATATTTGAGAAAGTTTAATGCTTCCATAATTTATTCTTTTTTACCCGGGCGGTTTTGCGGAATGCGGCCCTGTAACGTCTGCCAGGTGCGCTCGACCCGCTCTTCAACTGTGGCATCCACTGTGCCATATTCAGTTTCAATCAAACAGCCGCCGGCTTTGATCTTCTCATCGGCGATAAACTTAACTCGTTCATAATTCTGCAATCGCTGATCGGATTTCTCCTGCAGCTTCTCCAGGAACGCCAAGTCGGCGGCGTTCAGGCGCACACTCATGCGCTCATCGGTTTGCATTTCGCCGATGACATCCTTTAAAATTTCCACCACTGCCTCGCGGTTCTCTGCAAGGTCCTTAAGCGCCATCTTTTTCGCCGTAAGAAACACAAGCTTGATCAATTCGCCTTCGTTCTCAATCAGCAATCGCCCTTTTAGAACCTCAAGATTCTTTAAAGTGTCATCGAGGTTCGTCAGCCGCTGCTTAAACTCTTCCTTGGAATCCTGAAACGCTTTTTCCGTGCCTTCTACTAAGCCGAGTTCGTGGCCCTCTTTGTAGGCCTCTTCCTGAACTTCCTTCAATTTGTCGAGCACCAGGGCGTTGATTTTGTCTTTTTGCGCCTCGTGCTCGAGCTGGTAAATTCCCGTTTGCTGAGCGGTGAGTTCGGAGATCTTAAAGTCCGGCGATTTCAAGGCATCCTGATCCACGAAGGACCGCGCCATGTGGGAAACTTCTTTGTTAATCTCCCTCGGTTTAAAATCAAAGGTCGTCGTTTGGGCGACCTTGGCTTTGATTATGGGTTTTTCAAGTGCCATGGTTACACCAGAGCATCTTCAGATCCGCCGCGGGCAATGAGGATCTTGCCCTCTTGCTCCAGCCGGCGCGCACAGTTGACGATCTCAACCTGCGCCGATTCGACATCGCTCAAGCGGGCCGGGCCCATATTGCCCAAATCCTCTTGCAGCAACTTCGCCGCACGTTGAGAGATATTTTTAAAGATTTTAGCGCGGATCTCCTCGTTGGCGGTCTTAAGCGCAAGAAGAAGTTTATCATTGGCCACTTCTTTAAGCAGCGTTTGAATCCCCTTGTCATCGATCTTGATAATATCTTCGAATACGAACATCAGTTTGCGGATTTCTTCCGCCAGAATCGGGTCTTTCTCCTCGATCCGCGACATGATCGCGGTTTCCGTATTCTTGTCCATCACGTTGAGCATCTCCGCCACCGGCTGCACACCGCCGAGAGAGGCCTGCTCGACCGTTCCCAGAGTGGAGAGTTCCTGTTTTAAAACGCGGTCCACTTCGGCGATCAGCTCCGGCGCCACGTGTTCCAAGTTACTCAAACGCAACACCACTTCGGCTTGCAACGATTCCGGCAAGCGCTTCAAAACCTCACCCTTTTTCTCAGGCTCCAAGTGCGCGAGAATGACGGCGATAGTCTGCGGATGCTCATTGATTAAAAAGTTAGACAAGGATTTCGCATCGACCAGCTCCAAGCTTTCCAGATTGCGGGCGGTGGGATTGGCGGCCGATAAGTGGCCGAGAATTCCGCGCGCGCGCTCTTCACCTACGGCATCAACCACGGTTTCTTTGGACGTTACACCTTCGCCGAAAATATACTCCGAAGATTCACTGACCAACTCGTAATATTCTTCCAGCACCCGCTTGGTCACTTCCACCGGTACGATCCGGTATTTTTGCATTACGCCGAGAAGTTTGCGGATATCTCCGTCATCGATAAACTTAAATAATTTTTTGCAGGCTTCCGGGCCCAGATAGTTCATCAAGATCGCGGCCTTTTCAAAGCCGCGAAGCTCTTCGTATTTCACATTGTCTAAACGTACGAGGCGTAACGGTACATTACTCATAGATCTCTCCGCGACAGCCATAAGCTGAAGGCGCCGGCCGCTTTCTCATTGTCCAGCTCCATCAAATTCATGATGCGTTCTTTAAGGAGTTCGCTCTCGGCCTTATCAGGATCCAAAGATTCCTCAAGCACCGGCAGCGCTCCGCTCATACCCGGCAAGGAACTGTCCACCGACTGCAACTCTTCCAGTTCCTCGATCGTCTTGGGCAGCATATCCTCAACAGAATCCTGGAAGCTGTCGGTGATCCAGCGCATGAACGGGCGCACCACTACGAAGAAGAACAGACCCAGACTTAAGCTCAAGATCATCCACTTCATTAACGAATGGAGCAGCTTCTTGCGCTCAAGCGTGGTCAGCAATTTTTCGGCCTCGGAGAAGTCTTCCTTTTGGAAGGCGATATTTTCAATATTGATGGAATCGCCGCGCTTTTCATTGAAGCCCATAGTGCCGCGGATTATCTGCTCAATTTTTTTCATCTCAGCCGGATCCCGCGCAGTCCATTGCTCGGTGGTCACGCCGTCTTTGTCAGTCACAGATTTCGTCACGCCATCCACTAGTACCGCGACGCTCAAGCGCATAAGACCGCCCATGCCTTCTTTGGTATTGCGGATGATTTTTGGAACGTCGAAATTTGAAGTTTTAAGTTCCTTGCGCACGTTTTGGCGGAAGCCTGTTTGGCCGGTGTCTTCCGCGCCCGGAAGATTGGACCGCGTTCCGGGTATGCCCGTGGGATTGGTGCGAGCTCCGTCTAGCAATTCTTCTTCCGTCTGCTGCGATTTCAAAGCCGTGCCATCGGCGTTTAATTCTTCCTCAGTAGTTACGCTGTTCTTGGCATTTAACGATGCGTCAACCTTGGCCATGACCTTGCCGGCACCAACCACTTTGCCCAAGACTTCTTCAATGCGGGCCTCAAGGTTTTCCTGCATTTTCGTTTTCATATCTTGCAGCTCGGCACTCATCGCCCCATCGCTGCCATTGGTTTTAGACAAAACCTTGCCGCGCGCGTCCACCACGGTGACTTTTTCTGGCTCAAGATTCTCGACCGCGCTGCTCACCAAATAAGTGATGCCGCGGACCTGTTCCTGGGACAGGCTTTTTCCGGGATGGAGTTCCAAAACCACTGAGGCCGAAGTCTCGCCACCTTCTTCGAGGAAAGTCTTCTTCGCGGGCATGGCTAAAATCACTTTAGATTGTTTCACCGCGCTCAAAGTATTAATTGAGCGCATCAACTCGCCCTGTAAGGCGCGCTGATAGTTAATTTTCTGTGCGTAAGACGTGGTGCCAAAGTCCTGCTTATCGAACAGCTCCAAACCGATTTGAATTTTCGAACCGCTCATCTCGGTCATGATCGCCATTTGGGTCGAGTGCAGCAGATCTTTAGAGATCAAAATCTTAGTGCCGTTATCGGAAATCTTAAACGGCACGCCCCGCTTGTGGAGTTGATCCACCACCTGCGGCAGCTGTTCTCCGGAAATATTTTCGAATAGAACGGCGTCGTTGGTGCCGGCCATCATGGCGATAATCACCGCCACGCCAACCACCGCGATAGTCGATGCGGCGATAATGCTTAAACGCTTAACCGGCGTGAGGTTTTTGTAAAACTGCCGGAACTGCTGTATTAGATGGCTAAGCAACGTATTCATCTAAGTTACACCTGCATCTTCATGATATCTTGATAGGCCTCAATAA
>JANMVK010000175.1:0-4155 GCA_031392725.1 Pseudobdellovibrionaceae bacterium | reverse complement strand
ATAATAAATCGGCACTTCGTAGCCGGGATAAGCGCAGTTATCGAGACGCACGAACGGGCCCGCGGGCATGCGGTACTTGCGGATCTTTCCCGGATTGGGGGTGAAGGTCACAGGGTCTTCCGCGCAGATGCGCAGCTCAATGGCGTGGCCATTTTGTTTTACGTCTTCCTGTTTGAACGACAAGGGCCTGCCGAGCGCGACCATGATTTGTTCTTTAACCAAATCGTAGCCGGTTACGAATTCCGTTACGGGATGTTCCACCTGCAGGCGGGTGTTCATTTCCATAAAAAAGAACTCTTTAGTTTTGTTGTCGAAAATAAACTCAATGGTCCCGGCGCCCACATACTGAATGGACTTCGCCGCGGTCACGGCCACTTTGCCGAGCTTCTCGCGCACTTCCTGCGGCACCGATATCGACGGAGACTCTTCAATTAATTTTTGGTGACGGCGCTGCATGGAGCATTCGCGCTCGTACAAATGGCACACATTGCCGTGAGTGTCGCCGAACACCTGAACTTCGATATGCTTAGGGTTCTGCACAAAGCGTTCGATAAACACGCGGTCATCTTTAAAATAATTTAAACCTTCAGACTGACAGGCGCGGAAAGCGCCGGGCAAATCCTTAGGATCATTAACCACGCGGATCCCTTTGCCGCCGCCACCGGCCGAGGCTTTTAAAATCACGGGGTAGCCGATTTTGCCGGCTTCTTTGGCCGCGATATCCGCATCAGCCACGGGTCCGTCAGTTCCGGGCACGCAAGGCACGCCGGCTTTTTTCATGAGTTCGCGCGAAGCGAGCTTATCGCCCATAGCTAAAATATTTTCCACCGTGGGCCCGATAAACGTAAGGCCCGCGGCTTTAACCGCTTTTGCGAAAGCGGGGGACTCACTCAAAAATCCATAACCGGGATGAATGGCCTCGGAATTTGATTTTTTCGCGACTTCAATAATTTTCTCAATGTTCAAATAGGAGTCTTTCGAAGGCGACGGGCCGATATGATAGGCCTCATCCGCCAGCATCACATGCAGGCCGTTGCGGTCGGCGTCGGAGTATACGGCCACCGAGGTGATTCCGAGTTCACGCAGCGTGCGCGTGACCCGCAATGCAATTTCTCCCCGGTTGGCGATCAAAACTTTTTTAAACATCTCAAACCTTTCGGAGATCGCCCCGGGCGATCTCCCTATGTCTAGAGCGGAATGTTGCCGTGTTTCTTCGGCGGATTAAAGTCCCGCTTGTTTTTCAACATCTCCAGCGAATCAATCAAACGCTTGCGCGTGGTCGCCGGCTCAATCACTTCGTCAATGTAACCGGCTTCCGCGGCCACATAGGGATTGGCGAATTTTTGTTCGTAGTCCTTAGTTAAGCGTGTGCGCTCAGCCGCGGGATTTTTCGCGCCCGTAATCGCCGCGCGCGAAATAATATTCACCGCGCCTTCCGCGCCCATCACCGCGATCTCAGCGGTCGGGTAGGCCATATTAATATCGCCGCGCAAATGCTTGGATGACATCACATCATAAGCGCCGCCGTAGGCTTTGCGTGTGATGATGGTGATCTTAGGCACAGTGGCTTCAGCGTAAGCGTACATCAGCTTGGCGCCGTGAGTGATAATGCCGTTCCATTCTTGATCGGTGCCCGGCAAAAATCCCGGCACATCGACAAACGTCACGACCGGAATATTAAAGCAATCGCAGAAACGAATAAAGCGCGCGGCTTTTTTACTGGCTTCGATATTTAAACAGCCGGCGAGAATTTGCGGCTGGTTGGCCACAATCCCCACGGGGCGGCCATTGAGGCGCGCGAATCCCACCACGATATTTTGCGCGTAGGCCTTATGCACTTCCAAGAAATAACCTTCGTCGACCACTTTGGTGATCAACTGAACCATGTCGTAGGGTTTCTTGGGATTATCCGGAATAAAAGTATTTAACGACTCTTCCACGCGGTCGGGGCGATCTTTGGTGGGCAAAATAGGCGGATCGTCCAAGTTATTCGATGGCAGGAAGTTTAATAGCTCGCGGATCATGAGCAAACAATGCCGGTCATCTTCCGTGGCAAAATGCGCGACGCCGGATTTAGAAGCATGAGTGGTCGCTCCGCCCAAATCTTCCTTGGTCACTTCTTCATGTGTCACGGCCTTTATCACATCGGGGCCGGTGACGAACATGTAGGAAGTTTTCTTCACCATAAAAATAAAATCAGTCAGAGACGGAGAATAAACCGCGCCACCCGCGCACGGCCCCATAATGGCCGAGATCTGCGGCACCACGCCGGACGAGGTCACGTTGCGCAGAAAAATATCGGCGTAGCCGCCCAAAGCTTCCACGCCCTCTTGAATGCGCGCACCGCCCGAGTCGTTCAATCCGATCACGGGCGAGCCGTTCTTCACGGCAAAATCCATAATTTTAATAATCTTATTGGCCTGAGTGCGCGACATGGATCCGCCGAACACGGTGAAATCCTGCGAGTACACATAAACGATTTTTCCGTTCACGCGGCCGTAGCCGGTGACCACGCCGTCGCCGGGAATTTTCTGGTCGGCCATGCCGAAGTTTTCACAACGATGAGTTACAAAACGGTCGATCTCCACGAAGCTTCCGGGATCGAGCAATACATCGAGACGCTCGCGCGCCGTTAAGCGGTTGCCTTGTTTGTGTTTGGTCACGCGGTCGGGGCCGCCACCGATAAAAGCCGCTTCATTACGGCGCTCAAGATCCTGCAGCTTTTGCTCGGTGGTGCTTGAGTGGTGATTTTCCATTTCCATAAAAAAGTCCCCTTACGGATAGTTGCGGCCATACAGGCGCGGAAAAGGAATGGTCTCGCGCACATGCTGGATGCCGCAAATCCACGCCACGGTCCGCTCCAGGCCCAGGCCAAAGCCCGCGTGCTGGAACGATCCGTATTTGCGCAAATCCAAATACCATTCGAAATCTTTTTGATTCAGTTTATGTTCTTCAATTTTAGCGACCAAGGTTTCGTAACTCGTCTCACGCTGGCCGCCGCCGATCACTTCGCCGTAACCTTCGGGCGCGAGTAAATCGCAGCTCATGCTGTAGCCCGCTTCCTTCTCATCTTCCTTCATGTAAAACGCTTTGATGGCGGAGGGGAAGTGATGCACGAACACGGGCTTTTCATATTTAGCGCTGACGATGGCTTCATCGGGCGCGCCGAAATCGCCACCCACTTCGAACGAGGGATTTTCTTTTAAAATCATTTCCACCGCTTCTTTGTAATGCACGCGGGGAAAGGGGGCCTTCACTTTTAACAACGAAGTCAAATCCCGCTCGAGAACTTTAAGTTCTTCAGCCTTATTGGTGATCGTACGCTGAATCACATACTCAACAAACTGTTCGGCGAGTTCCATGTTGTCATACAAATCATTAAACGCAACCTCGGGCTCCACCATCCAGAACTCAATCAGATGGCGGCGGGTTTTAGATTTCTCAGCTCTGAATGTGGGGCCGAAGCAATACACTTTACCAAACGCCGCGGCGGTGGCCTCCATGTACAGCTGTCCGCTCTGGGACAAATAGGCCTTCGCGTCGAAGTATTCAGTTTGAAACAAGGTCGAAGTGCCCTCGCACGCGCTGGGCGTAAAAATCGGCGCATCGGTCAGCGTGAATCCACGGCCATCAAAGAAATCGCGGATAGCTTTCACAATCTCCGCGCGTACACGAATCACGGCGTGCTGGCGTTTAGATCGCAACCACAGGTGCCGGTTGTTCAATAAAAAATCCGGACCATGTTCCTTAGGCGAAATGGGATAGTCGACACTGCCGCCATGAATTTTTAATTCGCGCGCGCCAAGTTCAAAGCCACCGGGCGAACGGGCTTCGGCTTTGACGATGCCGGTGACGCGGACGCTGGACTCTTGCGATAACTTTTCGAAATCCTCAAAGGCCTTTTCGTCGCATTCGCCGCGGAAATAAACGCACTGGCAAATGCCGGAGCCATCGCGCAACATCAGAAACTTAATTTTGCCCGAGGAACGGTGATTATAAACCCACCCATCCAATTGGACGGTTTGGCCCACATGATCTTTAAGGTCGGCGATCGAAACCCGCATAACACTCCATGATATAGAAGACTTGGTCTATCACGGTGAAATTGGGTTTGGGAATAGTGCTAAGGCGCCCGCCACTTTTCTGCGTATCAGC
>JANMVK010000123.1:0-1071 GCA_031392725.1 Pseudobdellovibrionaceae bacterium | reverse complement strand
CTTCTCAATGCGTTTGCGCTCTTCAATCAGCTTACGGATATATTGAAAGGTATTTTGGAAATCGGCTTCCCGGGTGATTTTTTGCGCCACGATGTAAGGCAGCGGCATGGACATATTGCTCTTGTCCTTGCCCGATTTGTTAATCCTCATCATGTCGTTCATCATGGTGAAATAACGATCCGCTTTATTCACGTTATCGAGCACTTTATCAATCTGGTCATAGACCGGCTTGTAAATGCGGCTGAACAACGTCAAGACCTTGTCCATCTCATCGTATTTACAAATATAAAGATAAACAATCGAGCGCAGGAGCAAGGACTCCGGCAGATAGAAATCTTCATAAAACGCCGAGTGCAGAGAGTGAAAGTTACTTAAGGCGGAACGAAAGCGGCCGGAGCGCAGCATCGCCCAACTGGCTTCAAACAAAGTGTCATGCCAGAATTCGGAGTCACGCGGAATTTCGCGGTACATCTCAATGGCTTCGTCCCACGCTTTGCGCTGATAGAGCGTGCGCGCTTTGCCCATCATGCCGGCCACCCGTGATTTATCGGTGATGCTGGCGTTGGCGCGGCTTTGAATCAACTCTTCGAACACGCCGAGCGCGCGATCCGTTTGGCCGGCTTCCGCCAGCGCCAATCCTTGCTGATAGCGCGCGGTCGGATACAAATTGTGACCTTTGGTCACGCGGTCAAAACTGCGTCCCGCTTCGTCGAACTGGCGGTTGCGCATTTGATATTCGCCGATGCGGTAATGGAGCATATCGCGGTGAGCCCGCGGAAATTCATCCACATTCACCCTTGAGATGGCGTAGTTGAGCAAAGTGTCGTCGCCGAGAGCATCGGCCGCGAGCGACAGGCGCTCCAGACTTTGCTTAATATATTTATTGTTGCCCTCTTTCACCACGCCGATGAACTGGAACGCCGAAACCTGATTCAGCTTCAACTGGTGGAGAGTCATACCTAATATATATTTAATCTGCATGCGGCGGTCGCGGTAGCGCGGTGAATAGCTCAACTGGAACAAGCGCTGTGAGGCCTCGACGTATTTCCCGGCCTTGGCCAAGGTCAAGGC
>JANMVK010000098.1:0-3303 GCA_031392725.1 Pseudobdellovibrionaceae bacterium | reverse complement strand
GGGGAATATTTTTAGCGTTGGTCACGATGCTGGTGGGTTGCGCCTCCGCCGGCTATCCGAACTACACCTCGGGTGGCGGATTTGTTTTGCCCTACAGTGATGATGACAGTGAAGCGCCCGGTGATGCATGGACCGGCTCGGGAATGTATCCGCGCAAACTGATGCCCACGCACGACCGCGGCCCCGCCAACGAATACGAATTTTATTTCAAACATTGCGCGATGAACGGCAATGAAGTTTATTTCTCAAAAACTTCCTACGATTGTTCCGGCCCATATAACTGATGAGGTGGCAGCTGCGCGTTCCAATCATCTTGATTTGCATCGGCATTGCCACGGGCATGCTCATGATTGGGCAATCCTGTTCGGACCTCAATAACGGGCGTTTCGTGCGTGAAGAGGCGGCTAAGCAATCCGGCCGCACCTGTTTTCCCCCCGCGGGCGTGAGCGGCTCACCTAAGTCGGTGGAGCAAGTGGTGGCTCTGATCAATGCGCTCGCGCCTCCCGTTTCGCTGCCGTGTTTGGTTGAAGCCCTGGATCGGCCGTTAAAGATTTATGCTTCGCAAAGCTCCGCCAGCATTCAACCTTCGAGCGGCCCTGACAATCCCCGCTTTTTTATTTTTAGTTTGCCGTTGATCATGACCATCACCACGGATGGCGTGGGGGCTTCGCGGATGGAGATGAGTGTTTTATCGGCGGGAAATACTTTGTCGACGAAGGCGGAGTTGCAGTTTCCTATTACCAGCAGTCTTTCGGTTGATGCTCCCTATGCGCGCGTTTACTCGAATAATGGCACCACTTGTAAGAGCTGCCACCAAAATGAAAGTTTGGATTCCTCGGTTGGCGCGGCCGCTGCTTATATGTCGAATGCGCTGAAGCCACTCGCCGCTTCGGAAGTGGATTTAAATTTTGTGCAGGCGCAGTACACCGCTTGCAATCCTTTAAATACTCCCGACCGGTGTTTACTTTTAAAAATGCTGTTTGAAGGCGGCCATGTGGTGCGCCAGGATTTTCCCGTTGGAATGCAAAGCCCGTAGGCCGGATGACGCATTGGTTTGTTGGTTGAAGAACAAAACGCCAAGAAGGGTCATCCTCGCAAATAAACATAAAGCCCGAAGTCTTAAACTAACCCGCGGCCGTGCACCCATTCCTAATGCCGGTTTCGGCCTCACTGATTCCAAAATCGATGAGTCTCATGGTGTCCAGTTGCATCTTACACCAGTCGGCGTGGGGCGCGAGCGGTGCGGAGTCGCATTTAAAATTCGAGATGTCGCGCTGGGTGTCCGTCTTGTGCCTGTGAAACTCTAGGAGATTAGATTTGATTTTATCGCAGGCCTTTTTCTTATCCGCGCCGCCGGCCTGAGCTCGCTGGACATCCGCCAGATCTTGCTTCATGGCATCGACGTTTAAACTTGGCGTTTCCTGGGCCCATACGGCCTGACCTGCGAGTAATAAGAGAATACTGATTGTTTTCATTGAGCCCCCTCAAATTCCAACAGTATGGAATTGCAAGGCCACCGCCAGGCGTAAGCGGGTATGCTTGCACCTGATTGGAAACAGGTCTGACAGCGTTCTAAGATTCAGACGGATATCACCGTCTCAAAGTGAGACTATCTATCGGGCTGCGGCTCGGAAACCGGCACCTGGATGCGCGCTCGGCGGATGTCGGCTAAACGTTTATACACATGTCTGCGCGCTAAATTCACGCTGCCCACGGGCTCGTGTTCCGGCAGTGCGTGCCACGCGTTGAAAGACATTTGCTCGCAGGCCGCTCCATTGGCCTTAATATCCTGAGGCGCGATATTGATCATCGCCACGGTTTTTGGCTTCGACATGTCTTCGTTCCATTCCACGGTGGCGCGGTCGAGGGGCATATTGCCTTTTTTCAGTTGCACTTGGAACTCAAAACAGGCGCCGGTGGCAAGCAAGTCGCGCTCGAGCCGCGTCTGTAAATAATTGGGTTGAGCATCGGGCGGAATTAATTCCGGCGGGCGCTCCAGACACGGAATCACTTTATATTTAGCATGACCCGCGCCGAATTTAGACGGCACGGTACTCCAGAAAGCCGTATTTAGAGCGTTGCTCACGGGTTTAGCCATGGCATCTAACACGGTCTTGGTAATGGGATGAACCGCTACGTATTGATCAAATTGACCTTTTAGCGAAGCCTCGGTGAATTCCATAAAGTCTTTAGCGGTGTCGACGAAAAATATGTGATGATTTTGTACGAGGAAATCATGGGTGTTAAAATTTTCCTCGCCCGGCAACACTTTAACTCCATCCACGCCTAAAACTTTAAGCGCAAAGCCGATGGTGTTATTGGCTTGATCGGGAGCGATGGGCCGCTCGTCACTGGAGATTCTCACCCAGGCTTGGCGGGTTTTTGGTGTGGCGAACAGTCCCACTTTGTAATTGGGCACGCCGAGCGTGGTAAAGGTGGCCTTGGCGCAGCCATGGGTTTTAAGAAACACCGCGCGCTGTTTTTTTGAACCCTGCGGCCCCGGCTCATTGGGGCGGCGGTCCCAAAAACCTTGGAACTGATCCCCGATTTTTTTCGGGATGTCGTCAGCCGCCCGGACGAGGGATGAGGCCAGCATCATTAAACCTAAAATAATTAAAATTACCTTTTTCATTAGGACACCGCCCGGTTGAGTGAGCGCCTGCGCCAGAAAGTTTTATCGGTGAAGCGGGTTTCGTTAGCGTAATACATCTGATTTTTATTCACATACACCGAGCGGATCTGTTGCAGGCGGTCGCTATAAGCGGCCACATCACCGGTGTCGACGGCCACCGCGGCGGCCATTCCGGTGTAGAGTGCATTGAAGATTCCTTGAGATGATAGAGGATCAAACGATAAGGCGGCGTCGCCGGTGGCGAGCCAATTGTTTCCGCCAAATCGGCTTAAGCGCGCGCCACAGGCTTCGGCAAACTGCAAAGCGCCGAGATTTAATGACCCCGCGAGGACTCCGCGCGTGTGCTTGGTGGTGGCCACTAATTTATTCCACAGCGCGGGCGAACGCGCGATGTTGGCGGCGGTGGTGGCGTTGGTGTGAAACACGGCGACGATGCTTGTATCCGGCAGACGCGCCGAATACCACCAGCCATCGCTTGCGGATTCGACCAGTGGTCTGGGATCATCGCTTTGATCGAGCGGTTTAAACCAGCCGTAGACGGCCGTGAGATCATCATCGCGCAAACGGTGCACGCCCATCTTGGCGCCCACATAAGCGCGGCGGCCGGTGGCATCGAGCAGCCACTGGCTATTGATTTCCCAACCGGAACCTTCAATGCGCCAGCCGGTGCC
>JANMVK010000089.1:0-2977 GCA_031392725.1 Pseudobdellovibrionaceae bacterium | reverse complement strand
GCGCTCGCCGGTGTTTTCCGAATAAAACGGCACATAAAACGATTCGATGGTGCAACGCTCGGTTAAAAAACTTTTAACCGATGAAAAGCTCTTCACCATAATCACCGGGCATCGCACCATGGTGATTTGCACCGGACCGCGGAACCGTTGCAGCCACAGGCACCAGGAACGGGTGCCGGCGGAATTTATAAAATTCACGCCCTCGAGGTTGATCACCACTTTTTCGGAAAGTTGAACCTCGGTGAATTGCGCGGTCTCATCAATGGCGCCTCCGACTTCCACATAGGTAGTCTTGTCGTCCATCGAGGTTTTCATTTTAAACGGTGTGACAGCCATGGCCATTTAAGGGTCGCTTGAAGCGCACGTTGGTTCAACGCTTTTCAATGCATTTTCATCTGACTCAATGCATCTTCTGGTGCTACCCCAATGCCAATTTGTCTCCTAGAATATCGCATGCGCATTGGGAACCTATTTTTCGCTGCCGTCTTATTGGGTGGATGCTCTAGCACCACCGAACAGGGAGCCGTCGATGCCGACCGGCGGCAACTGCTGCTCGTGTCGTCCTCGCAAGTGGCGGCGGCGTCCGCGCAGGCTTATGGTCAGACTAAAGCGGAAGCGCAGAAAAAGGGCACGCTCGACCGCAATCCCGAACAAGTGCGCAGGGTGCAGGAAATTTCCCGCCGCCTGATTCCCCACACCGCCGTGTTCCGCAAAGATGCCACGCAATGGAATTGGGAAGTTCACGTGATCACATCACCGGAACTCAACGCCTACTGCATGCCCGGCGGAAAAATCATGTTTTATTCAGGCATTATTGAAAAATTGCAAATGACCGACGGAGAAATCGCCGCAGTGATGGGTCATGAAATCGCGCACGCCTTGCGCGAACACGGCCGCGAGCGAATGTCGGAAGCCATCCTTCAGCAAGCCGGAGTGGGAATACTGGTCGCCACAGGAGTGGTGAACCCCAAGTACGGGGGCGCGCTGAACGCTTTGACCGCGCTAGTCGTTTCGTTGCCCCATGGCCGTGGCCAAGAATCCGAAGCCGATGACATCGGGGTCGAGCTGATGGCCCGCGCCGGTTACGATCCGCACGAGGCCGCGCAGCTGTGGCGCAAAATGAGCGCGCACGGGGGCAGCAAGCCGCCCGAAATTCTCAGCACCCACCCCGCCGATTCGACCCGCATTAAACGCATTGAGTCCCTCATTCCCAAAGTGATGCCGCTTTATCAGGCCACGCAGCGGTGAAGCTGCAATTTGTCTCGCTAAAATGGAAATTGTCGCTGAGTTTTGTGCTGATGGCGCTTGGCTTCGTCGCTCTTTACGTTGTTTTGGCCAAACACACTTTTGAATCCGATAAAATTTCCTATATCTTTGAAACCCAGCAGCGTCAGGTGAGCGCCTTGGCGGCGACCGCAGCCATGCAGATTGAGCGAGTCATGTTTGACTCACGGTCGATTGTTTCTGGCTTTGATTACGCTCAAAAAAAATTCGCCCCCGGCACGCAGCCGTTTTTTTGGGAGCATCCGCAGATTCGGGCGCTGAAAGTGATCTTCGGGCCCGGGCCCGACGATTCCGTCGCCATTGAAAAAGCGCCGGGGCTGGCCAAGGCAGCCGAAGAAAAAGTCGACACGGACGACAAGCCCACCCTCATTCCGCTCAGCGAGGACCGCTTCGCCATCGACATCAAAGGTCCGGTTAAACCGGGCTCCGCGGAAAAACCGGCGCGCTTGATTATTGTGTTTGAAATGAAAAATCTAATGGGCGAAAGTTCCGTCGGCCAGTCCATCGTCTTCGCTTCTGGCGCCAAGGTCCTCCGCCTGTCGGAGAATGCACAGTTGCAGGCCGCCGCCGTTGAGCAATTGCTGAACGGCCAAGCGCTGGCCGCGCAAGACACCACGATGGTCACCGAAGTGGACGGGCGCCGGCATTTAGTGTCGGTCGCGCAAATGGGCTTTGGTGGATTCCGCTTTTTATCCTTGGTCGAGGAGAAACAGGCCTTGGGCGCGCTCAGTATTTTATTCCGCCGGTCGGTGGTGTTTATTGCGTTTTCTTTTTTCGCTTCGGTGGTGCTATCGATGCTGGTCAGTAACCGTCTTACGCAAAACATCAACAGCCTCACACGTTCGGCCGAACAACTCGGCAAAGGCGATTTTTCGGTAAAGCCCGATTTCACTTCCAATGATGAAGTGGGCTTGCTGTCCAACTCGTTTTTCAAAATGGCCCAGCAAGTTCAACGGCTCCTTTTGCAAATGGTCGACAAGATCCGCATGGAAACCGAACTCAACACCGCGCGCTTGGTGCAAGACAGCCTCTTCCCCAGCGTCGCCACTTATAAAAACGGCAAAATCCGCCTCTGTGGAATTTATAAAACCACCACAGAGTGCGGCGGCGACTGGTGGTACTATTATCAAAAGGGTCCCAAAATTTATGTCTTGGTGGCCGATGCCACCGGCCATGGAATTCCGGCGGCGCTGATCACGGCCGCGGCCCGGTCCTTGTTCGCCTATATCAAAAACAAAGACGTCGACCTTAAGCAGATCGCCGACAGCTGGGATCAATCCGTATTTGAATGCTCCAACGGCAAAGTCTATATGACGGCTTTTCTGGTGGAAATGGATGTGGAATTGGGTGAGTGCCAAGCGCTCAATTGCTGCCATGAACCGCCGGTGTTGATCAAACGCAAAGACGGCAAATTCATTTCCAGCTACCTGACGACACAGAAAAATCACGCCTTGGGCGAGCGCAAAGGCGATTGGCTGGTGGACCGTTTCCAAATGGAGCCGGGCGACCGTTTGGTGATGTTCACGGACGGGCTGCTGGCCATTCGCAGCGCTGATGGCAAATCCTACAGTGAAAAACGTTTTCTAGGGTTTCTAAACAAGGCTATCGCGGGCGCTCCACCACCTGAGGTTTTAGTTAAAACCATAGACGATGAGTTCACCACCCTGGGAGGCAACGAGCCGCTGCCCGACGA
>JANMVK010000801.1:0-2923 GCA_031392725.1 Pseudobdellovibrionaceae bacterium | reverse complement strand
CTAAGAGTCCGCTCAGGCATCGTCACGCACGGCCTATCCATCAACATCCACAATGACCTGACCCCGTTCCAAGGCATCCGCGTTTGTGGCCGCGCGGGCGCCGCTATCGACAAATTGCGCACGGATAAGGCCTTACCGGAGCTATTTTCGAGCTGGTGTGAGGAGTTTACCACTCAGTTGACAAGCTCTACATTCTCTCGCAATTTGGGGTCAGATCTTCGGTCTGTTGGCGCAGTTGGTAGCGCGTTCCCTTGACATGGGAGAGGTCACTGGTTCGAGTCCAGTACAGACCACCAATTTATTCATGAAATGGTTCAATTTTGGTGGCCTAATTTTAGCAATCGTATGGACGGCGTTTCTCGCGCTGGGATTTAAATCCGTGCCCCCGTTGGGCGCGCTGTTGTCGGTGAATCAAGGTGTGTGGGCGCACAAACCGGTGGTATTAGGTGACCGGCGGATTGAGGGATTGAAAAATCCCGTCACGGTTACCTTTGACGGCGCGGGCGTTCCCCATTTTTTCGCCGCCAATGAAGCCGATTTGTTAATGGCGCAGGGATTTGTAATGGCCTCGCAACGGTTGTTCCAGATGGATTTGATCACCCGGGTGACGGACGGGCGCTTAAGCGAATGGTTTGGCGATAAGAGCGTTAAGTCGGACGAATTTTTTGTCAGGTTCGGCATGCGCGAGTCGGCGCGCGAGACCTTGGAAACTTTTAATTCAGATCCAGAGACCGCCAATTTACTTAGCGCTTTTGCCTCCGGGGTGAACGCCTACATTGGGTCTTTGGAGCAACTGCCACCGGAATACATAATCATCGGACAAAAGCCCGAACCGTGGAGCGTGATGCGCATTATTCATATGGGTAAGCAACTCACTTTCGGCTTGGCCGGGCGCAGTTTCGATCATTATCTTTCGCGCATTCAACAATCTCTCGGAGCCGCGAAAGTATTGGATTTATTTCCTGAGTTTTCCGAATTGGATGATTTTATTTACCCGTCGCCGCATCCGGTAGTGCGGCGGCGTGAGCGGCCGGAGGATTTCCCCTTTGTCAGCCGCTTATCTAAAGTTCCATTTTTCCCTCTGCCCGCGGCCGGGAATGGCAGCAACAATTGGGCGGTGAGCGCCAAAAAATCAACCACCGGCATGAGCATTATGGCCAACGACACGCACCTCGGACACACGCTGCCCAATGTCTGGTATGAGGCGCAGCTGAGCACTCCCGAATTTAATATTTACGGTGTGGGCTTGGTCGCCATTCCGGGACTGGTGAACGGATTCAATTCGAAAATTTCCTGGGGTCCCACTAACGGCACTCTCGATGTGCTGGATTATTTTGAAGTGGAATTTGAAAGTGATTCGTCCAATAAGTACCGCTTCGGTGAAGAGTGGCTTGAGGCCGAGGTGCAGGAAGAAGACATCCGGCTGGTGAACGGCCCCACGCGGGAATTGGACGTGGTGTGGACCCGGTTCGGCGCGATCCTCCATCGCGAAGGCAAGCTTGGACTTGCGGTCAAATGGCGCGGCCATTCCACGCAGCACGAGTTAAAGGCGATACATAATCTTTATTCTTCGAAAAATATCACTGAGTGTTTAGCGAGTTTTGCTGTGTGGTCGGTGCCCGTGCAAAATTTTATTTGCGCCGATCAAAAAGACGTGGCGATTCAGCCCGCGGGATATTTGCCCAAGCGGCAAATCGGTGAGGGCCGGTTTATTATGGCGGGTGACGCCAAGGCCGGTTTATTGGAGAATCCAATTCCCGAGAGGGAACGTCCGCGCCTGATCCGGCCGGCCAACGGGATGGTGTTGTCGGCCAACGCGCGGATGACGGACGAAAAATATCCGCACTATATGGGTTGGGACTTTGAGGAACCGTTCCGCGCCCGGATGATTCGCCGACGTTTGCTGGAAAAAGATAAGTTGTCGCCTGAGGATTTTATTAAAATTCAAAACGACACCTTTGATCCCATCGCGGAGCTGGTCTTGCCGCTGATGTTAGAGGCCTTGGGCAACTACCAGTTTCAAGAGCCCCATATAGAAGCGCTGATTGAATTGCGAAAATGGAACTATCTGGATTTATCCAGCGCCCGCGCACCCGCGATTTTTAAAGAATGGTTTGAGCAGCTGAAGATAGCGCTGTTTGAAGATGAATATAAAGTGCAAGGCTCCGGTTTTTTTCCAAAAGATCCGCGTGTGATCGAATTGTTGCGGCGGGTTTCTAAAAATCCGGCGGATAGCGACGCTCAATGGGTCGATAACAAGGGCACCAAAGCAGTTGAGACTTTGAACGACGTGGTGGTGAGCAGCTTTTTTATGGCGTGGATTCGGTTAACCGACCAACAGGGTGCCGATTTCCGGCAATGGACGTTTCGAAAATGGGCGCGCACCCGTTTCCCGCATGTCGCCCGCTTACCTGGATTTGGCGTGTTCGATATTCCCATGGACGGCGGCAATGACAGCATTCGCGGCAATCAGGGAAACCACGGCGCCGTTTATAAAATTGTCGTGGCCCACGGCGAGTGGCCCAAGGCTTGGATTCAAGTGCCGGGAGGCAATGAGGGAGATCCCTTCACCCGCGAATATCAGCGCCATTTATATGAATGGGCCGAGGGTAAAATGCGGCCCGCGGAATTTTATCATGATGTGAGTGAAGCCAAAGACAAAGCCCAACGCGTGGTTGTGTTCAGCCCTTAAGGAGTGCATTTGTTTTTTACCGGTTTGATTATTTTTTTAGTGAGCATGCCGTTTTTACCTTGGTATGGCATTTGTGCCCTCGCGCTCGGGCTGGGAATTGCTTTACATAACAATTCCATGATTCTCCATCTAGTCCTCGCATTTGCCGCGGGAGTCGCGCAAACGGCCCTGTCTTTTTACTTAGATGGCCGCAATTATGGGCTGATTTCGCAGCGGATGGGTGGATTGTTC
>JANMVK010000077.1:0-2496 GCA_031392725.1 Pseudobdellovibrionaceae bacterium | reverse complement strand
GCGGCTTTCCTGGTGCTGTTCAATTCAAACGCCGATGTGAAACCGAATTTTCCATACCAGCTCTGGGCTTTCATGGAGAGGATTCGCAACTTCGCCATCATGGGGATAGCTAAGTAAGTGGTGGTGGCCGTATCACTTCCCAGGCTCAAAACCATTAAGCCGGTTTCCAATTTGCGCAGGGGAGTTTCGCCGACTTCCACAGTGGTGCCGAAGGCCGCGCTGTGATTTGAGCCTTTTTGGCCTGAGTGTTCAAAGGAAGATAAACCGAACTGGGGATTCACTCGCATATTTAATTCGCTGACTTTATCCGGTCCCAGGCTTTCTATTTTCGCGCTGGTGGCCGCGTCTTGAGCCAAAATCGGCTGGGCAGCTGTCAATAAAGTGGTCATGGCAACAACGGAAAAAATATAGTTTTTCATGTACTTAGCCCTTTCGAAGGCGCGAGGTTAGCAGACTAAGATTGCAACCGCGAGGCCACAATATTGAAGGTGGCCCAAGCCATCAGGACCACGCTCATGGCAATTCCCAGGCTCACTCCTAATATAAGATGTCCCCGGGGATCGGCGCGGCAGGCCTCCATTACAATGCGCCCAATGCAATGAACCAAAAGCCAGGTGTTAAACATCATCCCCGAAGTTTTGAATCTGCCTCTCAGCGACCACAGAACTCCGAGCAACACAAACTCCCACGCGCTGGCGTAAAGCTGTGTTGGGTGGCGGGGTCCGCTGTGCATGAAAATCGCCCATGGAACATTGGTGATTTTTCCATAACAACAGCCGTTCATAAAACACGCGAGCCGGCCGATCGCATAGGATAATGAAATGGAAGGGGTGGCGACATCGGCCCAGTACCAGAACGCTTCCATTTTTATTTTGCAAAACACAACGGCCGCGATAAACGCGCCAACCACTCCGCCTAAATAGACAAAGCCGCCGTTCCACACCTGCACAATGGCCAAAGGATCGAGCCGGTAAAATTCCGGTTCTTCCCACAGTATGTGCAGCAGGCGGGCGCCGATAAATCCGCCAATTAGAACGGTGAGGGAAAGATCAATGGCCGTGACCCGCGCCAAATGCTGGGCCTCCGCGCGCCGGATAAACCACAGGACTGAGACAATCACGCCAATGCTGATAGTTAGAAAATAGCTGGAGACGGAGAAGCCCGGAAGTAAAGGAATTTGCGGGAACACCGGTTAAGCCTTTGCCAACTTTTTAGCGGCGCGTGAGTGAAGATACATCAAAAGCAGCAGCAAGCAGACGCCGGTGACGATAGCGGAGTCGGCCACGTTAAAGGCCGGATAACTCCACGCTTCACCATAGTGAAAATCGAGAAAATCAATCACGTAGCCGAAGCGCAAGCGGTCGATATAGTTGCCGATGGCGCCGCCGAAAATCAGCGACAGCGCGAAGATCTGCGGGCGGTCGCGCTCCTCCACGCCCTGGAGCATGCGCAAAATAATAATAATCGCAATCGGCGGCATGCTTAAGAAGAACACCGTGCGGAATGTCTCCGCGGCATTGCGGAAAAAACCGAATGCGGCACCGGTATTGCGCACGTAGGTGATATGAAAAATGTCCTGCACCACGGGTAGGGTTTCACCGAGGTTGAAATTGGCATGAATGTAAATCTTGGTTAGCTGATCGAGGGCGACAATGGCGCCGGCCACGGTGGCGAGAACTAAATATTTACTTTCGATCTTCACTTCAGGGCCTCAACACATTTCGGGCAAACATTTGGGAACTGCGAATTCTTATTGGTGTCGACATCATAGTGCCAGCATCTCTCGCACTTCATACCATCGGCCTTAAACGCCTCCACTTTAAGGTCGGAGGCTGATCCCTGACCTGCAGCGATATCAAATTGCGAGACAATAAAAAATTCTCGCAGGTGAGGGCGGTAAGATTCAAGAATTTTCCGGGTAGCGTCGGGTGCGGTAATGCGAATGCGGGCATCCAGGCTGGCTCCGATGACCTTTTGCCGGCGCAATTCTTCCATTTCTTTGCTAGCTGCGGCACGAACGTCGAGTAAAACCGCGAAATCCTGCGCCAGCTTGGGCTGATTCCAATCGGAAGGTGCTTTTGGGAAATCCGTCAGAAACACGCTCTCTTTTTTGTCCCCGGGCAAATAAGCGTAAGTTTCTTCGGCCAAAAACGAAGCGATGGGCGCCATCAATCCACAAAGTGCGGTGACGGTTTGGAACAACACCGTCTGCGCGGCCCGGCGTTTGGGTCCATCCGAGCGGCCCGTATACAGGCGGTCTTTTAATATATCTAAATAGGTGGCCGACAGATCGTGGGCAAAAAACACATTGAGCGCGTGATAAACTTTGTAGAACTCATAAGCGTCATAGGCCGCGGTGCACTTGGTGATCAACTCATGAAGCTGATGAAGCGCCCACTGATCGGTGGGAGTCATGTCTTTAAGTTTAATTTGATCTTTCGCCGGATCAAAATCATTTAAATTGCCGAGTAAAAAACGAATGGTGTTGCGGAATCT
>JANMVK010000706.1:0-5557 GCA_031392725.1 Pseudobdellovibrionaceae bacterium | reverse complement strand
CCGAGTTCGATTCGAGCTTCAAGCGCAATCAACCGGCTGAATTTCCAATCAAGGGTGTGATCCCCGGCTGGACCGAAGGCCTTCAGATGATGAAGAAGGGCGGTAAGATGATGTTTTATGTTCCGCCCGAACTTGGTTACGGAGCGCAGGCCCGCCAGCAGATTCCCAGTAACGCCGTTTTGATTTTTGAAGTGGAGCTGCTCGATTTCCATCCCAATCCGGTGGGACGAGGCGCTCCTCCGGTTGCGAAGCCGGGCGCCAAGGCCGCGGCTAAACCCGCGGTTCCGCCTCCCGCTAAAACTAAATAAAGAAGTTTTTAAAAGTGGCCACTACGGGGTAGTGGTCTGAAGGCATGGCCAGCCGCTGGTCGAGAGTTTTCGGCAGCGGCAGCGGAACATTGAGTTCGCTGCGGTAGCGGAACACTTCGCAGGATTCAGCGATCAACTGCGGTTTTAATTCGGGCGAAATAAACACGTAATCAATTTGCAGCCACTGAATCGTGCCATTGCGGGCAAACTGCAATTGCGTGGCGGCGGCCTCTTCCTCGCGCTCGAGAACGTCTTGCACGCTTTCTAAATCGGTGGTGGTCAACGCGGCGAACTCAGGTGCGAGTTTGCTGCGCTTGGCGCAGCCGTTGAAATCGCCGGCGATAATCACCGGCACCGGCGGCGAAAACTCCGCGCGGATCTCATTGTAGATTTCCACGAGCGCGCCGAGTTCGGCCATGCGCCGGTCCTTACCTTCGGGGTCAATTCCATCGGGATCCAGTTTGGATTTTAAATGGACCGACAAACACACCAGCTCGGCCTTCGCGCCGCCTTCATCAAACACCCGCAATTCCGAACAATCCCGCGAAAAATAATGAGTGCGGGCCGTAGTGCCGGCCTCATGCGGATAGCTAAATTTCAAGGGCCGGTTTTTATAAGTGCGCACCTCGACCCGGCGGGTGAAGTCTTTTTTAACCAAATAGCCGATGTCGATGCCGCGGTCGGAATTGCCCTCGATCAAATAGGGCGTGTACTTGTCTTTTAAGAAAATTTTAGCGAAATTGCGCAGCGATTCCTCGCCGCCCACTTCGCTGACAAATACGATGTCGGCGTTGATCTCCAGCAGGCTGTCGGCCAGCCACAGGGTTTTAAGCAGGGATTTATTGGGGACGGAGGCGTGGGACAACTTCTGCCACTCCTTTTCCGGGAGCTTGCGCCAGTCGCGCTCGGTGGCGTCATCCAAAAATAGGAAGAGATTTTCGGCATTGAGCTGAGCAATTTTGAAAGTGTTTGGCCTGACCCCGCTCATGCGATTATGATAGCACCCATGTCTAAAAAAACAGTTAAAAATTGTTGGGGTCTCGAAAAAGGATCGCTTGTTGAACGGCACATCGCTTATGTGCCTAAGGGCACTAAGGCGGTTGAGATTGTAGTGCAAACCGCTAAAAAGGCTAAAAATGTGGCGCGGGTCTACGACACTGACGAGGGCGCGCGGATGATCATTAGCCCCGCGGCCGGTGAAGATCCCGAAAAGGACGCGGCGCTTAAGAGTCCGCTGGAATGCCGGGTGCGTGACGCCATGGGCGCTCTGATAATGAACCTGGAAAAATTAGAGGCCGATGTGGCCACGGTGAACTTCGACCTGCCCTCGGGCCTGCTGGATTCCGCCATATTGGGCTTGGAAATGGCGCTGTACCGCTTTCGCAGAGTGGTGAAGAGCGAGCCGCCCAAATTTAAATTGATCTTGAAGCAAAAAGGAAAAGTTTTGCCGTCAAAAGCGCTCGCCGCCGGAGTGGCTTTAGGGCGCGCCGTAAATGTGGCCCGCCACCTGACCAATTTGCCGCCCAATTGGCTAAATCCCGTGAGCTACGCTGAATTCGCCGAAGAATTCTTAAGCGGACTCAAAGGGGTCAAAGTTGAAGTGTGGGATGAGAAAAAACTGGCCGCTGAAAAAATGGATCTGCTGCTCGCGGTGGGTTTGGGTTCCAATGTGCCACCGCGTTTGGTGCGCATCCGGTATGCCGGTGGCTCCGGTAAAAAACCGCCGGTGGCATTAGTCGGAAAAGGCGTGACGTTCGATTCGGGTGGCTTGGATATTAAACCCGCTGCCGGCATGCGCTTGATGAAAAAAGATATGGGCGGTTCGGCCGCTGTACTCGCCGCGGTTTTTTGGGCGGCCACCACGCGCGCGGCCTGCGGGATCGATGCGTATCTTTCTCTGGCTGAAAATTCCATTAGCTCAAAAGCATTTCGCCCGTCCGATGTGATCACTGGGCGCAATGGGGTCGCTGTTGAAATTCATAACACCGATGCCGAAGGCCGTTTGGTGCTGGCCGATGCTTTAGATGTGGCTATCACCCAAAAACAAATACCGCGCGCGGTGGTCGACGTTGCCACCCTCACCGGAGCCATCAAAGTGGCGCTGGGTTCGCAAATCGCGGGCTTATTCAGTAACGATCGCAAACTCACCGCGGGATTGAACAAGGCCGGGCAGGTGACGGGCGATCTCAATTGGCCGATGCCGCTTTACCAAAAATACCGATCCACTTTCACTTCCAATTTCGCCGACGTGATCAACTCGCCCGACGGCTTCGCCGGAGCCATCACTGCAGCGCTATTTTTGGAAAAATTTGTAGGTGATTTGCCGTGGGCGCACTTAGATATTTACGCGTGGAAAGATTCCGCTGAAGGGGCATGGCTCGAGGCCGGGGGTAGCGGGCAAGGGGTGCTGTGTCTCAGTGAGTGGTTAACAACCATGGCATAGGCTTCGCAGCCCTGTCTTGCGTGCTTACAATCTTGACCGCGATAGTTCCAATTTTCCTCGCGCGCGCCGTACCGGCGGGTGTGGTGGCCACCGAATATGAATGTTGGTCGCCGGTCCGGCTCGAGAGTTTTGCCGCCAAATTATCCAGTCAAAGAACCGAGGAAGCTCTCGATTGGACCGTGCTCAAGACTATGGGCGCCTCGCAAAATGGACGGCTCACTGTCGTGCAGCTCTCGACCGGCCAAATGGCTCCCATCGGACGACTGGCTCTGCGCTTCAATGGAGAGTTGTGGCACATCCGCATGCAGCCGCTGACGGTTGAAAGCAAAATGCTAAAATCGGTTTATCCTAGGCTAGCGGACCGGCTCAATCTCCCGCCACTGCAACGCAATTTGTGGAACCTCAATAAAACCCATCAGGTATTTGTCGATGCCATGAGCGCGGCCCGCGGACCGTCCCGGGGGCTCGGTGCTATGGATTTGATCAATCACTGGTTTCAATTCGATCAAATGGTTCCGGGCAACTACGACTACAGGAGTTTACTGGTTCAGGGCGTGGTGGTTTTCACCGACGATCATGGCGCTTATATTTTCTCACGCAATTTTATGCGGATGGCGATCTGTCAAAAAGTCACCGGCGCGGATCTGCACGACCGAAATGCGCTCAAGGCTCTGTTCACTCTGTTGGGCAATCCGCATTTCGTGAAATTCATGGGTTGTGAATTTCTGCTGGAAGGGGCGGCCAATTAGGGTCGAAGACCCTTTCAACGACGCCATCCATTTTTCTTGTTACAACTTAATTGTCGATGAAAAAAGTAGACCCACACTTTGCAGCTTGGTGTCCGAGTTATCAATATTGACATTGTAGTAGAGGCCTAAGCCGGTGTCCGAGCGCTTGTCGACGAAAACCACTCCGATTGAGGACAACAAATAGACCTCATCGCCGGTCTTATCCTGACTGAATCCAACGCCACCGTGCCAGCGTTTGCCGAAACGGGCATGTTCCACTCCGGCCGTCATACGCAAGCTGTTTTGATACTCGGTCACATCCATCGAAGGTGCGGGACGGTAACTCAAATTGGAAAAATAGCTGGCGTCACTATAAATTTTGGTATTCGGGCTCAGTAGTAAGGCCAAGCCAACTCCTACCGACAAGGGTTCTCTGTAAACACCCTTGGTTTTTGCCGTGGGGGTGATCGTTCGCGTTTCGGAGATTATTGTGTTGGCACCGTCCTTGCCGTAAGCGATGGAGTGGCCGCTTGACTCCATTTCAGCTTGCGTCACCAAGGTTGGATATTCGAAGCGAAAGCCGACATCCATGCCTGAGAGCCGCCACAGCGCACCCGTCACGAGGTTCACGGCGCGAGCCGTAACCTTTGTTTCAGCATAAGTACTCCCGCCAAAGGTATCGGCTCCTATTACGGTCGAGTAGGGAATGCTCAGAATTGTGCTGATTTCCTTTTGATAATAAAAGGCGGACGCACCCAAAGCCAAATTTTCACCAATTTTTACGGCATAGCTCGGGCCGATCACAATACCGAAACTGTCGTACTTGACCCGCCCTGTGGTTTTACCCACGGTAGGAAATGTGACTTCGATGGCTGACTGAAGGTTGTCGGCGTTGACGGTGAAAGCTGAAAGAGCCCATCCAGATTCTTCACCGGCCCGAGCAGTACCAGCAGCTAAAGGTAAAGCTTGTGTTGAGGAGGTGCGTAGGCCGACGCCTCCGGAGTTGGATTCATAGGTACTGGATTGAAGAATCGTTCCACTGCCCACGAGCTTATTGACGCGGTTGAAAGCCAAGCCCGATGGATTGTAATAGGCATTGGCGACGGTGCCCGGCCGTGCAATCCCGGTGTTGGCCATCAAGGATTCCCGCTCGCCCAAAGGCAAAGAAGCTTGCCCATAGGCAAGACTGGAGCAAAACAGGGTGAATGCCGCCACGATCCCGATTTTATTCATGCGCAAAGTGACCCGGAATGCGACTTGAGACATAGTCTAGGGCCGGAATCCAAACAACTGACGCTCTTCAATCATCTTGCGGGCCTGCTCCGGCACCAGCTTTTTCCATTGAGGATCGCGTTTCTCGAGCAATCCCCGGACCTCGGACGATTGAATCGAAGTGTCGATGTCCTCACAGTTGAGCGCGTCGACGATCCAATCATTGGCCAACAAATGTTTATACAGATGCAGCAGGTGAGTGGGCGGTTTAAACGAGCTGCCCGTGATGCACGCGCCGGTTTTGTCCTTATGCGGATAAACAAACATGCGAGTGCGGTCATCAAACAAGCGGCTCATGCCTTCTAAAATTCCGCCGGGCATTTCGCGGTAATATTTTTCGTCAAACAGGCGCGGCAGTAAATGCGCTCCGACGACAATGCCCACGGCTTGATCGGTGTTTTGCCGCAAGAAGCTTTTCATTTGATAAAACAGCCGGAAATTGGACACCATCACTTCGTGGCCTAGCGCCGACAGCGTGTCTACCCGGTGCAGAAAATCTTCGTGATCGATTTGTCCTTTTTCGCCGGCTGCCAGTGAGGCCATGGTGATTTCGAGTAAAACTTTGGGACCCGCATCCCTTAGCAACGGATGTTTAGTAAATTGGGTGCGCACCCGATCTAGGATTTCCAGACTGGTGGTGGTCACCGGGCGGTACGTTCCGCGCTTCACCAGAATCGGCTGGCGAAACAGCGCGTCTCCCGCGTGCAGCACTTCCGAGCGCGCGCCGAACAGCACGGCCTCGGTCAGGCCTTGCTTCACAAGTTCAAGACTCATCAACCGGTTGTCCAAGTGCTGCAAGTCCGGCC
>JANMVK010000666.1:0-5680 GCA_031392725.1 Pseudobdellovibrionaceae bacterium | reverse complement strand
AGCGGAAGAAGCCGCCGAAAATCTCATCAGCGCCCTGGCTCCCGCCTGGGGAAAAGCCGCTTAAGAGCTAAACGCCGCTCCATTCAATCCTCCGCGCCTCTGAATCACCGGACTGCTTGTGGAGTTCAATTCGAATCAGCTTAATATTATTTGGCCACATTGGATTGGGCAAACGGTCCGCCCATTCGACAAATAACAAAATACTTTTGGTTTTTAATAAATCCCAAAATCCCGTGCTCTCTAAACCGGCCGTGCTCTCAAGGCGGTAGAGATCAACATGCTCAATATCCCCGCCCGTGGACTGATAGGTCTGATGAATGGCGAACGTCGGTGAAGATGCCGGGGTTCCGCCCAGCGCCTCGACAAACCAGCGGACCAATTGCGTTTTGCCGGAGCCCATTTCGCCGTCGAGCAAAACCAAACAAGGGCGGGTGAAATTTTTGGCCAGGTCTTTTGCCCATTTTTCGGTTTCAACCAGAGATTTGAATTCTAGCCCGGGCATTAGAACAGATTCCCGCCCAGACGAAGGCGCGACACCACTTGCGGCAGCAAGGCTTTTAAGTCGGAGGCGGTCAGCGAGGATTTATCCTGGCCGCTGCGGATCCACTCATCGGCCAAGCGCCCATGCAAATAGGCGGCGGTGGCCGCCGCTTGGGGCGTGTCCATCCCTTGAGCGAGCAGGCCGCCGATCATTCCGGTCAGCACATCTCCCGTGCCCGCCTTGGCCAGAGCGGAGTTGCCGGCGTGAACCACCAGACAGCGGTTTTGGTAGGCCACCAGCGAGCGGTAGCCTTTCAGCAGCACGTGGCATTTGGTTTTCTCGTAGCCGGCGAATGCCGCCTTGAAGCGGTCGCGCTCAATATCCTGCGCATGAACTTTTAAAATGCGCGACAACTCGCCGGCGTGGGGCGTGATCACCCAATGGCCCGGCAGCGGAAATAAATTATGCTCCACGCAGGCGGTGATGGCATCGGCGTCGACCACCACGGGAACGTTTTCCAGTTTCTTTAACTTTTCAATAATCTGCGCGGTGTCTGAGCTGCTGCCCAGGCCGGGACCGACCGCCACCGCCGAGAGTTTGGATTTCCATAGGGCATCGTCATTGATATTGGCGGTGAGCACTTCGGGAATTTCGCGCAACAGTTCATAGGGCGGTTCAAAACTCGCCCAGGTTACATAGCCCGCGCCCATGCGGAACGCCGAACTGCTGGCGAGCAGACCCGCGCCCCAGAAACCGGGCCGGCCCGCGATCACCAGCAAATGGCCATGATCGGATTTATTTGATGTCTCTTTGCGCGCGGGCAAATAGCGGCGCGCGAGACGCTCGGTGAATAAAAAATGAGTGGTGGCAATGCCACGGAAGGTTTCATAGGGAAAGCCAATTGGTAAAATTCGCAATTTGCCGACGTGAGCCGGACCTTCGCAAACAAAAAATCCGGTTTTGGCCAAGCCGAAGGTCACCGTCATGCTGGCGCGGACCGCAGCACCCTCCACTTGACCGGTGTTGCCGTTTAATCCTGAGGGAGTATCCAAACTCACCTTCGGTGCTTTTGCGCCGTTGATGGCTTCGATGACTTTTAAATAAGGATCGCCCACTTTGCCTCTTAAACCGATGCCGAAAATTCCATCGACGATCAAGGCCGCCGTGCGGATTTCATCCATGCGTTCAGGTGTCGCGGTCAGATCAATGATTCTTAGGCCTTGCAGTTCGGCTCTTTGCAATTGCGTGCGGAACAGGGGTGATTGCGAATCTTTCGGCGCGATTAAAAACACGTTTAAATCGCGGTAACCGGCCGAATGCATATGGCGCGCGACCACCAGGGCATCGCCGCCATTGTTGCCGGGGCCCGCCACTATGGCGACGGATCCTTTGGTCAGCTCAGGTAAAAATGTCAGGTCAATTTCGCGGGAGGCCAGCGCGCCCGCGGACTCCATCAGCACTTCGCCGTTCAAACCGTAAACGGTGCGCGACATATCATCAATTTGCGCGGCTTGCTCCACGGTGGCTAATCGCATGCCACTACCCTAATTCCTTTTGCAGAAATTTGGAAATTTCCTCGGCCAATTGCGCGATTTGCCTCTTGTCACGGCCCTCAACCAACACCCGGATCAAGGGCTCGGTGCCGGAGAACCGTATAAAAATGCGTCCCTCACCTTTTAATTGCGCTTCCGCGCTCTCGATTAGTTTTTTATAGCCGGGGATTTCACTGAGATCTTTGCGTATTGCAACCCGGGTGTTGATCAACACCTGCGGCACGTCTTCCATAATATTTTTCAGTTCGCTCAGCGGTTTGCCTTCAGACTTCATCACCGCGAGCACATTCAAGGCCGCCACACAGCCGTCGCCGGTGGTGGAATACTCCAGATGAATGATATGCCCGCTCTGCTCGCCGCCTAAAGCGTAATTTTGTTTGCGCATGGCCTCGACCACGTTTTTATCGCCGACATCGGTGCGCACCACATAGATTCCCGCCTTCTTCATGGCAATATCCAAACCTATATTACTCATCTGGGTGGCGACGATGGTATTTTGCGGAAGAGATTTCTTGCGCGACAAATGTAAAGCGCAGATGGCGAGAATATGATCGCCGTTTACGATTTCACCTTTTTCATCCACCATAATTACACGGTCGGCGTCACCATCGAGCGAAATTCCCACATCGGCGCGAAATTTACTGACGGCCTCGACCATTCTTTCCGGATGAAGCGCGCCCGCCTTGTCGTTAATATTTAAACCATTGGGATCATTGTTGATCACCACCAGATCCGCACCCAGCTCGGAAAACACCGCGGGCGCGGCTTTATAGCCGGCACCATTGGCGCAATCGAGAACAATGCGCAAGCCCTCCAGGGAGAGATGCAAAGGAAACGCGTTTTTCACGTAAACAATATACCGGCCGGTGGCATCGTCAATCCGGCGGGTGCGTCCGACGCCATCACCGGTGGCCAGCCATTTGGTCACATCTTCATCAGAGACAATGCGTTCGATTTCTTTTTCCATGCTGTCGGGAATTTTAAATCCATCGGCGCCGAAAATCTTAATGCCGTTATCCTGATAGGGATTGTGTGAGGCGGAAATAATCACGCCCGCGTCCACCCGCATATTGCGCGCGAGAAATCCGATTCCGGGAGTGGGCAACGGGCCGGTGAGCTGCACGCCCACGCCCATGGAATTGAGGCCGGCGGCCATGGCTTGCTCCACCATATAACCGCTTAAGCGCGTGTCCTTGCCGATCAACACCATTCGGGCGTGGCCTTTGCGCGTGGTGTTCTGTCTCAGTAAATAGCCCAGCGCCTGTCCCACTTTCAGCGCGATATCGGGAGTCATCGGATGCTGGTTGGCGGTGCCACGAATTCCGTCTGTGCCGAAAAGTTTTTTGCTCATGTCATTTCTCCGGACTCGGGGGAGATTCGCGCAACACCACGGTGAACTCTTTCGGTTCAATTGTCAGCACGCGCGCGCCGATGGGAAGATTCAAGCCGTCACGGCTGAGCTCCACCACTTGCCGGCCCGGCCGCGCCGAGGTCAAGTCAATGGTGAACACCGGATTCATCTGATTGATTTTTTTCAAAGCCACGCGCGGCCCGCCCACTTCCACTTTCACAATTTGCGGAATTTGGGTTTGCAATTCCACTTTCGGCGGCAGCAGCACCTGCAGTTCAAATTCCTTGACCAAGGTGGAGTCCTTGCGGCCGAGCATCGACATCCATAACACCATGGCCACACCCAGGGCGACGAACTTGTAACTCATATTGTCCGAGACTTTGCGGATCATGTGGCGTGCGCCCTTTCAAAACTTTTACTCAACCCATACAAGTCATACAGCGTTTGCCGGATCACATGATGATCCACATCCACCTGCAAAATTCCCGAATGAGCCATGCCCACCGAGCGGTTCTCTTCGCTGATCACAAATACGTAAGCGTCGGTTTCCTCGGTTAGGCCGATGGCCGCGCGGTGACGCGTGCCCAAATTGCGGTCCAAGGCGGAATTTTTACTGAGTGGCAGAAAACAGCCGGCGGAGATCACCCGCCCGCCGCGGACTAAAACCGCGCCGTCATGCAAAGGGCTTGAGGGATGAAAAATCGATTGAATCAGCTCGCTGGAAACTTCGGCGTTCAACGGCCGGCCTTCCTCGATAAAATAATCCAGTGAGATTTCGCGCTCGAGCACCAGAAGCGCGCCGAATCCGCGCTGCGCGCAGGCCACCATGCCTTTGGCCAGCTCCTCGATCATATAAGTTTCCTCGACCGCGCGCTGGCCCGAGAGAAACGGATTGCTGCCGATTTGCGCCAGCGCCCGGCGGATCTCGCCCTGGAACAGGATCACCACGATCACGAATAAATTGGTGAAGAATTTTTCCAGAATGTAGTTGAAGGTAATCAACTCAAACCAAATCGACACCATGTAGGCGATGGCGAGAATGCCAAGGCCGGAAAGAATCTGCACGGCGCCTGATTTTTTGATCAGCAGTAGAACACGGTAAACAACCAGCCACACAAGTGCGAGATCGACAAAGTCGAGCACGCGCAGTTGCGTAAACAGTCCACTCCAGTTGTTCCACGTGGCGGCAATCATGTTGTGACCTAAGCTTGATGTCTAAGCTGTTACGGGCCCAGGCTGACCCATTGGATCCGAGCCTGAAGCCTTTTTGCGCACTTCTTTGTCGTGTTTTTCCTGAGCTTCGCGCACCTGCATGCGGTCGCGCTCCAGTTGTTCCTTCTTATTCTCACGAAGTTTTTTAAGATCTTCCAAAGTGCCGCCTTGAGTGAGCAAATTCACTTCGTCGGCGTCAATGGTTTCATACTCGAGCAGCGCGCCCGCCATATTGTGCAAGGCTTGCATATTGTCGCCGAGCAGTTTGAGGGCGACCGCGTGACCGCCTGTTACCAGGCCGAACACTTCATCATCAATTTGCTGCGCTTTAGAATCTGAATAGTCACGCTGTTGCGAACCCTGCATTCCTAAGAACACCGGGCCTTCGCGCTTCTCGTAAGCCAACGGGCCCAGCTTGTCACTCATGCCCCACTCACACACCATGCGGCGCGCGAGCTCGGTGGCGCGTTCGATATCGTTGCCGGCGCCGGTGGTGTAATCCTTAAAAATAATTTCCTCAGCGGCGCGGCCGCCGAACAAGAAGGCGATCATATTTGTGGCTTTGCTTCGCGAAAGATTGAGTTGATCTTCCTCGGGCAAAGTTTGCGTGAGGCCTAAAGCCATTCCGCGGGGAATGATCGTGACCTTATGGATAGGATCGAGGTTGGGCAACATGCGGCCGACAATGGCGTGGCCGGCTTCATGATAAGCCGTTAAGCGCTTATCCTTCTCGCTGATCACCATGGATTTACGTTCGCTGCCCATAATGACTTTGTCTTTAGCTTTTTCAAAGTCTTCCATCTCAATCCGCACTTTATTATCGCGGGCGGCCTGCAGAGCGCCTTCATTCACTAAATTTTCCAAGTCCGCTCCCGTGAAGCCCGGAGTGCCACGGGCGATTTTTTCTAAATCGACGTCCACGGCCAAGGGAGTTTTGCGGGTGTGCACTTTCAATATCTCTTCGCGGCCTTTAAGATCCGGATTGTTCACCACCACGCGGCGGTCAAACCGGCCGGGGCGCAACAACGCGGGATCGAGAACGTCGGGACGGTTGGTGGCGGCGATCAAGATCACGCCGTCGTT
>JANMVK010000566.1:0-1178 GCA_031392725.1 Pseudobdellovibrionaceae bacterium | reverse complement strand
CCGAGTTCTACGTGGAACAGATGGCCTTCGCCGTGGGTTCGCCGGCGGCCCTCGCGGAATAAGGACGGGTTTGCACTGGACTCTTGTTCGCGTTGGCGTGCGCGGTCACTTCGAACACGGACTTGCCGGGCGGCACTCGGGTGTTTAATTTCCCATTAAAATTTTGCGCAAACAAATCTCCGACGCCATTGATCTCATAGTTCAGGTAAAAAAATCGGCCGATGGCCGCCGTCAGGTGGAA
Source organism: Pseudobdellovibrionaceae bacterium (assembly GCA_031392725.1). Classification (GTDB taxonomy): domain Bacteria; phylum Bdellovibrionota; class Bdellovibrionia; order Bdellovibrionales; family UBA1609; genus JALHOQ01. The sequence goes on along the minus strand of JANMVK010000566.1, from coordinate 937 downwards.
GAAGTGCTGGAAGTGGTAGGTATGGAGAGCGATGTGATCACGCGCCAACCTTTATTTAAAATGAACGGTGAAAAGGGCCGGGGCAAACTGGTGTGCAGCGGTCAGGCTCCAAACTTTATGAAACGCTTCGATGAACGCAATGTGCAGTTGCCAAAGGACTTTTTTAATCCTTCGGCGCACGAATCCTAAAAAATTATTTTTCGAGTTCAGCCGCGAGCGAGGTCGCGATATTTTTGGTGAACACCGGAATTCCGGCGGTGATGCCGGTTCTCGTATTAAAGGCGGTGGATTTGCCCTGCAAAATATCGCGAATGATCGAGCGCTGTTTCCAAGTCTTGGTGCGGATGCCGATGGCCGCGAAGCTGGTGATCACGGTCAGTTGCGCATTGGTAGGATGCTCTTGGAACACCACCACGATTTTGCCGTATTGCATGACCTGATTGATATAGAAAATATTGAGTTCCACAATCCCTCGCACGGGAGCGTTGATCCGGGTCATCGAAGCCACATTCAGACCGTATTCGGCCTCGCTCACGAAATAGCGGGCTTCCGACTGCATGGCGATACCGTAATCCTTAAGATCGGCGGGATTGCTGGAGACTTTGCTTTTTAGAGCGTTGTAAGTGGCCACGCCGCCATACCACAGCGGACTTTTAAACGGATAACAGGATTCCCAGCAAGTGGCGCGGCCGGGCTGGGAACACCATTCGTGGTCACCTTTCAAGTGGGTGAGCTCCTGCTCAAAATTGGGCAAGTTAAAATAGCCTTTGTCGCACCAATTGAAATTAGGAACCGGGCCTTTACCCGCAACGGCCGGCATAATCTGCTGGGCTGTGATCGCACGATGGGCGATTTCCACATCCAATTTTTTGATGGTGTCTTCTTTAATCAAATTGGGAAGATTGATGGCGCTCGCGGCTTTGTTGATAGTGAGCTG
>JANMVK010000556.1:0-3249 GCA_031392725.1 Pseudobdellovibrionaceae bacterium | reverse complement strand
CTTCGTCCCGCTCTACCCGTCATGGGCATGGGCGCACGATGCAGCCAGCTTCGCGGGGTCGGACGAGCTTTGGGAGCGGCTGTGGCTCAACTCGGTCGACGTTGGCGGGCCGCTGGTCGAGCGTCTCGTCGCCGTGTGCCGCGAGCGCAAGATCCACTGTGTCATTGGCGTGAACGAACGCGAGGACGCGCGGCCCGGGACGCTCTACAACACCTTTCTCGTGATCGGCCCGAGGGGCTTACTTCACCGCCACCGCAAGCTCATGCCGACCAACCACGAGCGGCTCTTCCATGGGATCGGCGCCGGCGACGATCTAGATCCGGACGACACGCCGGTCGGGCGAATCGGCGGGCTGACCAACGGTTCGCAATATCAGTGGCAGACGCCCGCTGGTAAATGGGAAGTCACTCCCGAGTTGTCTTACGGCAGCTCCAAAACCGCTTTCAAACCGAGCGGAGATGATACGTCCACGGGTTTGCAAGAGTCAGTATTAGGTGAATATGGTATCAACGAAATGTTTTCGGCTGGTTTGAAACTCACCGCTTCCAGCGTTACGACTACGCACACCGCACCGGCCAAAGACACAACTCAGTCCGGCCTTCATGATTTGATCGCCTTCTTCCACGGCCGTTCGCCGATAGGTGAGGCCAGCTTGCGTTATGGCGTGGATGTTAACTTCGGCCTCGATAAGCAAGAATTGGATGCTACAAATACCTACGTTACTAACAACTCCAGCGGCGGCATGGGTGCTAAGCCGTGGGTTGGTTATGAAATGGGTAAAGACAATTGTTTAATGGGTGCACAACTGTCCTATAAGATGTACATGGGGCGACCGCACTCTCAAGCCGGCGGCTCCTGCTGCTGAAGTTAAACTCTCTGGTAGCCAAGAGATCGGCCTCAATTTTTTCTACGAGCACAATATGACTCCGTGGACTTTGGGTGCGGCGTTGGAAGTCAATTCCTCTGCTAAAACTGAGCGCAAACAAAACGGTGTAGATGTTGGAACCGTAGCTGGCATGACCACCATGGGTTTGAAACTATATACTCCTTATGTGATCACAGAGACCATCACGCTGTTGCCTTCATTCACTTACACCAAAGCCACAGCATATGATGATGCTCCCGCAGCCACTGGTGGATCGGGCATCGATTCGGTGACCGGTTGGACACTCGCCGTTGGCGGCCGTTTCCAGTTCTAATATTAAGGAGCGCCTAGAATTTCGATGGCGTTGATTTTAGGATTTTCTATAATACCCGGATTAAAGGTCACCCGCACTTGAGGGGTGGCCTGACCGGTTGTCACCACAAAGCTCCGGTCGTAGGCGATAAATGCTCCACCGGCGGCTACAAATAAATCAAAATCTTGCAGAACCGTTGTGCCGTTGATCACCACGCTAAAAATCCGTAGGTTCGGACCGAACACGTAGTGTTCGACCCATTTCAAAGTGACCTTGTACTTGCCATTGCTGGGCACTATGGCGGTGAATGAAAATGCGGCCGATGCGCCGGTAACCGGGTCCTGTCCCCAACGAAAACTGCTGTAAAGAGCAGGGTCGTTCGAACCTTGGACGCTGGCCAGCGGTTCAGTGGTGGGAATACTCATGCCGGTTATCCCGGTATCGGCGCTCCACACCCGCCCGAGGGAGTCGGTGTACGGCATGGTATTGCCGACACTAACCCGGATCGGCGGCTTCACTTCAAAAGTTGTGGCGTTGTTCGCGGTAAATAAATTCTGGTTCAGGTCGGGGGATAAAATTTCAGCCGACACGGAGTAAAATCCGGGTGTCAACGTCTCAGGCGCCAAAAAGCTTTGCACGAAATCTTTGAGTTGCGCCGCCAATACTGTTTGATTGGGAAAGTTCTGGCTCCACACCACAGTTTGCGAGGCATTTTTAACCGACAACCTTAATACGACATTGGTCAAATCCATGTTGGAGGACACTTTAGTGCTGAGCGAAATTGCGCCTCCCGGAAGGATGGCAGTGGGTCCGGCCGAAGCCGATGAAAGTGAGATAGCCGGTACGGGTCCTGGAGCCGGTGAGGGGCCGGGCGAAGTTGAGTTGGAAGACTTCTCAGTTTGCTGTTCAGGCAGAGTTTCAGAGCAATTCTGAAAGGTCACAAGGGTGACCAATAAGGCAACGGAAACCATCAGCTTGGGGGACGAACGCATGGTATTAGTCTATAGAGATTCCCTCAGCCCGAGTAGTTACACGGAGCCGATTCTTATTTTGAGACGGTGATTGTACTAGATCGGTTCGCCGGCGTGATTTTTAAAATATTTTACCTGGGTTTAATATTCCGTCGGGATCAAATACAGATTTGATTTGTTTCATCAAGGCCACTTCGCTCGCGGTGCGGGTGTGAAGCAGGTATGGTTTTTTGGTGAGACCCACTCCATGTTCGGCGGAAATGCTGCCGCGGAATTTTTCAATCATGGCGAACATAATTTCGTCGACGCGTTTGCATTGTTTGAGAAAATCTTCGCTCTTCATATCTTTAGGTTTTAAAATATTAATGTGCAAATTGCCGTCGCCGATATGGCCAAACCACACGGCTTCGAACTGCGGATATTGAGTGCGGAGAATAGTGTCCATCTCAGAGAGAAATTCCGGCACCTTGGCAATTCGAACGCTAATGTCATTTTTGTAAGGCTGGAAAGGTGAGGTGGCTTCGGAGATATCTTCGCGCAAACGCCATAAGTCCCTCGCCTGCTGTGGGTTTTGAGCTTGTATCCCGTCTTGAATCCAGCCTTCTTCCATGCCCTTTTCAAAAACTTCCATGGCTTTTTCAATCACTTCGGGACCGAGAATTTCAATTTCCGCCAGTAAATAGTAAGGATGACCCTCGGCGAATGGCGCTTTAAGATCTTTGTGATGATGAAGAACGTGTTTAAGAGCAAGATCCGTGAACATTTCAAACGCGAGCAGCGGCAGCGCCTGCTTGAAAGCATGAAAAATCCGCATGACCGCGCCGAGATCTTTTACGCCGAACACAAACAGCGCCTGCGGGGCCGGCGGACGGGCCAGATTCAAAGTGATTTTAGTGATAAAGCCTAAAATCCCCTCGGAGCCGATCATCAGGTGGCGGAGATCCAAGCCGGTGGCGTTTTTTACGAGGGAATTATTGAGCTGCAGGATTTCACCGGTGCCGGTGACAACTTCCAGCGCCGCCACCCATTGGCGGGTGAGTCCGTAGCGCAAAACTTTAATGCCGCCGGCATTGGTGGCCACATTGCCGCCGATATGGCTC